>CAYWIH010000131.1:0-14178 GCA_964458305.1 uncultured bacterium
TCATCCAGAAACTGGAGGTGCTTGGTTGAAAATAGTTTTACCGATCGAGAATTACGCTCTTTAAATTGGAAGAATTTACAAGCTTTATTTAATTTTTTGCCAATCTCAATTTAATTCAAACTTAACTTAGTATCGTCCAATACCATCTGTTTAGCTTAATTTATTGAAACGGTTTTTTTCTTCTTTGAGTAATATAATTAACTTTGAAAGCTTATCTATCGGTGGTGGGATTTAATATTATTTTAATAATTGTATTCTACTCTCATAAAATGTTTGTTAAATAATGTTTTAAATCCAACACCATTGCAAATATGTCTATGAAATTTATTTAGTTGCTTCAATCTCAATTAAAACATAGTAATTGAATCAAAAATTAAACCAAAGCGATCGAATAGATTAAAAAGATTTATAGATCGAGACTGTAAGGATTTAATGATAATTATGGTAGTACTAATTATTTTTTCGTAGAATATAATATTGAATAAGGAGCTAACAAAGAGTGGTGATAAATAATAATCTTACTATCAATCTGTTTTCAGCAAATAAAAATACTCCTCAAACATCTCTTAGTCGCTCGATTCGACGTTTAGAGCAAGATGTTTTACGGATGGGTACGTTAGTAGAAGAATCGTTTCGTCTGGGACATCAATGTCTATTCGATAGAAATTTAGAAGTAATTAAAAAAATAGAAGAATTAGAAACAAAAATAGATGGATACTATCGTCAAATCGAACTAGATTGCGTTAATATCATAGCTCTCAAAACACCTGTTGCCAGAGATTTAAGACTTTTGAGTGCTTACACCCAGTTAATTGTCGACTTAGAAAGAATTGGCGACTATGCAGAAGAAATTAGTCAAATCGCAATTAAACTTTTTTCTTACCCGTCCCATCCTTGTCTTAAGGAAATAGAAGACATGTCCGAACGGGTGCAATTGATGCTAGCCACTAGTTTAGTAGCTTTAGCCGATATGGATGCCACTACTGGGAGCAATCTCAAAACTTTAGATAATACGATCGACAAAGCATACGATCGACTTTACGAAATTTTAGCCCATCAAAGAGATATTAAAGGAGTAGTAGAACCGATTTTGCTTTTAGGGTTATTAATTTGTCATCTCGAGAAAATGGCAGATCACGCAGCTAATATCGGTCAAAGAGTTTCCTATATTGTTACCGGACAGTACGACTAGCGAACTTCTTGAAACAAAGATCTTTGAAATAGACTAATACTGGCTTGCCTATATTCCTAAATAAATCTGAGAACTCAAAACTATTCTCAGACAAGATTTTTAACGATCTCCTTTGGGAGTGCTACAAAAATAAACTTAATTTAATAATTAAATTAAACCAATAAAATAGATATTGATAATTTTTAGTATCACAAATTACAATAAATTTCGAGGAATAGTTATAAAAAACCGGGGACGAAATTGAAATGAAGCTCAAAAGGCGAAATTTTCTAATTTTTTTAGGAGCGAGTTTGGGAGGAACGGTATTAGGAACGGCAGGTCAAAAAAACTACGGCCTATTTTCCGAACCAGCAATAGCAGCAAGATCCCTCAACGGGGTCGATTTCACTCCGGTTAAACTACCATTACCATTAAAGATCGACCGGATGAGTGCTGAAGCGCAAAAATCAGCATATCAAACCTACCAAGTAGAAGACGATTTAATTTTGCCTGAAGGCTATACTTACGAAATTATTGGAGCTTGGGGCGATCGAATTGGCGATTCCCGTTTCGGCTACAACAATGACTATTTATCTTATGTAGAAACCGAACCGAATCAAGGATTTTTAACCGTTAATTTCGAGTATATAAGTGGCAAAACCTGGATGGAAACCTATCCACTAGTAATCGGCAAAACATTACCCATAGAAGCAGTAAAAGCAGCCCTAGCCGATCGCAATGGAGAAATTAACGCTTTTAGCCTCCCCGATGGAGATCCTCTCAAAGAACAAATCAAACAAATAGCCAAAGAAGGTTTAATCGATCAAGGAATAGGAGTTATCTCCTTAATGAAAGATCCCAATGGTAGTTGGCAGCGAACCTATTCCACAACCGATCGCCGTATTACAGGAATTTCGGGCCTCGAAGACGATCGACACCTCAAAGCAACCGGGCCTGCTGTATCGGTTTTTATCAAAGCCAATAAGAAAGGATACGACGACGGACTGGCAAATAAAATAATCGGTACGTTTCAAAACTGCGCCGGAGGAACTACACCCTGGGGAACCGTATTAAGTGCCGAAGAAAACTTTCAAGATCAAGTTCCCGAAGCAGTAATGGCCGACGGATCTTCCTTAGATCCGAGGGAAAAACCCTTCATTCTCAACGATAAAGAAGTAGACGGACGAGCAAACGTATTCGGTTTGGCAGGAAATAAATACGGTTGGATGGTAGAAGTAGACCCAACTAACCCAAACGACTACGGCACAAAACACACTTGGTTGGGACGCTATCGCCACGAAGCGTTTGGAATTTTAGCAGTTAAAGGAAGACCTCTAGCCGTTTATTCCGGTTGCGATCGCCGAGGCGGACATTTATATAAATTTGTCTCCGACGATACTATTAGCGACCCTCAATCTAAATCAAATTCACGACTCTTTGCTGCTGGAATGCTCTTCGGAGCAAAATTTAACCCCGACGGTACGGGAAAATGGATCTCTTTAACTCCTTATACTCCCCTAGACCCAGTTTTACCCAGTCAAGTAGAAGGTAAAAACGGAGTCGGAATGGTACCCCTCCCTAACCCCGATCGGGAAAAAGGAGGCATCGTTAAAGTTACTAGCGATGAAGAAGCCAGAAAATTCAAACAAAAATTTTCCAGTCTCGGCGATCTTTACGAAGGCAATATCATCGAAAAACAAGGAGCGATCTTAGTCGACGCTCATTTTGCCGCTAATGCCGTGGGAATTACTTGTACTGCCAGACCAGAAGATACTCAAGTAACAGAAAATGGTAACTTATATATTACCTTTACTTCTGGATCTCCCGGAAGCGACGGCGGCCCCGATAAAAGCATTTTCAAAGGGCCGGACGGCAAAACACCTTACGAATACGGTTGGGTAGTACGTTTGGTAGAAGACGGTTTAGATCCGGCAGCAACTAGCTTTCGTTGGGATATTGTTGCGATCGGTGGCGAACCGGCCGCAGGTTGTGCTGGTTTTGCTAACCCCGATAACCTCGAAATAGACAGCAAAGGGAATATTTGGTTGTTGACAGATATTTCTACCAGCAAACATAATCGAGAACTTGCCAGTCGCAGCGAAAACGGCCAACCAATAGACAGTAATGGTTTATCTGGAATATACGGCAATAATTCGGCTTGGGTAATTCCTTCTTATGGTATCGATGCCGGAACTGCTTATCCTTTCGCGATCGGGCCCGTGGAAACGGAAATGACCGGCCCTTGTTTTACCAAAGAACAAGAAACTCTTTTTCTTTCCGTACAACATCCCGGAGAAAGAAACGGCATTCGCCGTAATATGAACTCTGAAACTCGTCAATTTGAAATGCTGACCACTGAAGGAGAAAAATTCATTCAAGATCGACAAGTGCCGATCGGCTCTAACTGGCCCGGCAAAAAAGCTAACGATCCGCCCCGCCCCGCAGTTGTTGCAATTCGCCGCCAAGACGGTCGCTCGATTAGTTAATTCTGTATCGGGAGCAAAAGGTAAAAGGGGTGCAAGTATATTTTATTTGTTTGACAAATAAAATAAAAAACCCCCTACCTAGTCCGACTATCCTCTAGCTTCTCAACAAATATTTATATTTCTAAAAAAAGCTTATATTTTTTTGATTATTTTTCAAAATTATGAGTAAAAGCTAACAAAAACTGGGATCGGTAACTGGTTTGTGAGTATAAATTACGATTCAGATGCAGTGAATTTAGTGTTCTAATTTACCAAAACCAAAATTTATTTATAAAAAATTTTTGTTGTAAAAATTCCTGATTCGGGTAAACTGAAAATTGAGGAAATTAAATAAACACTCTAACCTTAAATTTAGGTTAAAAGATCTAATCTGAAACCTTAATAAATTAAGGAAAATAGTGTATTTAGGTGTGAGGAAACAAACAAAATGTCAAAAATATTATGGCAGGTCTTAAAAGCCACGCCAGCAGTATTAGTAGCCTCTTTCATGGTAGCCAAAGGCTCTGTAGCTGCTGAAAATAAGACTTTAATCGCACAAGCGCAAAATAACGAAATCTTAGAACAGATCGATCGCTACAACCAAGACGCTCAACAACAAGGTCAAATCGTTAACGTCTTCCAATTAAGAGACGTTTCTCCAGGAGACTGGGCATTTGAAGCTCTACGTAGTTTAGTAGAACGTTACGGTTGTATCGTTGGATATCCAGATCGTACCTTCCGAGGCAACCGCGCTTTAAGTCGTTACGAATTTGCTGCTGGTTTAAACGCTTGTTTGAACCAGATCGAGCGTTTGATTGCTGCTAGCGAAGCAGTATTGCGCGAAGATATCGATAGATTGCAACGCTTACTACAAGAATTTGAAGCAGAACTAGCCGCTTTAGGAGTGAGAGTAGACGACTTAGAAGGACGCGTAGCCTTCTTAGAAGATCACCAATTCTCCACTACTACCAAATTAAAAGGTGAAGTAATAGTCGGTGCTAGCATTGCTGGTGGTGGTGACAAAGCCAGCAACGGTGACATACTTGTCCGCGATGCTTTAGGAAATAATGTTGTCGTTGAAAGTTCTGCTTCGAGAATAAATCCTTCCGATCTCGGTGGAAGAACTAGAAATCTCAACGAAGCGATCGAAAGATTAGGTTTGAACCCCACAGGTATAACTGATGCTGCAGGTTTTCCCGCTACGGCTTTCGCAGATCCAGATCCTATCGATGACGAAGTAGTTCTCTATCAAAGAACTCGTTTGAACTTAAATACCAGCTTCACTGGTAGAGATAATTTACTAACTCGTTTAGAATCTGGAAACGTTAGCAGTTTCGAGCAAGCCACTGGAACAGATGCTGCACGGTTAGGTTTCGATAAAGATAACGGTAATGATATCGAGCTTGGCAAACTTTGGTACACAACACCTCTCGGCGAAAAAGTTACCTTCCATCTCGCTGCTGCTGGTGTAAGCTTTGAAGATATTTCCGATACCAAAAACCCCTTCTTTGAAAGTAGCGGAACTGGCGCGCTAAGCCGTTTCGGTCGCTATAACCCTGCTATTTTCCGTACTTCTGACGGAGCTGGTTTAGGTGTTAACTTCAAATTTAACGAAGTTTTTGGTGTTGACTTAGCATACATAACCGATTTCTCCAACGATCCAGTTACCGAAAACAAACGCGCACTTTTCAACGGAGACTATACTGCTTCAGTTCAATTAAACATCAATCCTTCCGAAAGATTTGAAATCGGTCTTGCTTACGCGCGCAGTTACCAACCTGGAGAAGATGTAAACTTATCCGGTAGTACTGGAACTCAAGATGCTAAAAATCCTTTCGCTTACTACGAACCTAATCTAGCCCTTGGAGGATTCGGTAGTCCTTTAAATATTGTAGATCTTATAGATGGAGAAATTCCCGTCTCTGCTAATCGTTTCGGTATCCACGGTACTGCCAGATTGGGCGAAAGATTTAATGTTAATGCCTGGTTCGGTTACGTCCAAGGAATTGCCGAAAGAGATTCCGGCCCGGTCGAGGCGAACTTAGCTGCGATCGCAGCAGGATTACCCGCACCTAACAGTGCTTTGCTTCTCGATGTTTTAGATTCCAATATCGAAAGAGGCGACAGCAGAGGAGTGATCAACGCTGCTTTAGGTGTAGCTATTCTTGATGTGGGTAAAGAAGGTAGCGTAATCGGTTTAATCGCTGGTATTCCTCCTTATGCTCCCGATACAACTACTTTAGGTGGTGCGTCCGATATTCCAATCTTCGTAGAAGGTCAATATCGCTTCCCCATCACTAAAAACATCTTAATCACTCCTGGAATTTACGCGATCTTCAATCCAGAACAAAACTCTCTCAACGATGCAGTTTTCGTCGGAACTATTCGCACTACCTTCAAATTCTAGATCTCTAGATCTGGTGACAATTAAAGGAGTATAAGTAAAAAATACTTAACTCCTAAATTTTAAAATACCGATCGCCAACTCGTGGAGGTCGGTATTTTATCGTTGATGCGATATTTGATTTTGTTCCTCATCGAAGTATATTAGGGTTGGGATCGAAATTATTCGAACGTTATCTAGATTCTTCTTATAAAGTCACTAAATCAGCGATCGGATCGAATTCGATTCTATAGTAATCTTGAGGTTGAGATTTTAGGGTAACCAAGATTGAGTTTAGAGTTAATTCTTCTAATTATTTTTGAGAGATCGCTCTTAATGAATAAATCATTTTCTCCCGATGCTCTCAAAACTCCTCCCCCCAAGATCCCGATTTATGACTTATTAAGTTGAATATATACTAAAGGCCGATCGCAATCTTAATCTAAAAACTGCTAAAAGGAAACAAATTAGGAGATTGTGTATTAGGTCACTCGAGCGGCCGGCGATCGAATAATAAAATTTATTAAGAGTAAAAAATACCTCGAAAAATATGCGCTCTCTTAAAAAGACAAAAAAACGGATCTGGTTAGCTCCTTTACTAGCCGTCAGTTTACTTACATTAACCAGTTGCGCTGGTAACCAAACGAGCGAAACAGGCGAAACAGAAGAAAGTGTAAAAAAAGCACCGCCAACCACAGAAAATGTATCCATAACAGGGGCTGGGGCTAGTTTTCCGGCCCCTCTTTATGTCCGTTGGTTTTCCGAGTACAATAAACTTTATCCCAATATCAAAATCAGTTACCAGTCTGTTGGTAGTGGTGCTGGAGTAGAGCAGTTTACCAAAGAAATTCCTTTTTTCGCTGCTAGCGACGTAGCGATGACAGACGAAGAAATTGCTAAAGTTGGTAGAGGAGTACAATTACTGCCGATGACCGCAGGAAGTATTGTCCTAGCTTACAATGTTCCCGGAGTTGAAAGCGGTCTCAAGCTTTCTAGAGATGTATATGTAGATATATTCTTGGGAAAAATTACCAGATGGAACGATCCCAGAATTGAAGAAGATAACCCAGAGGTAGATTTACCTAACCAAAATATAACTGTAATTCATCGTTCCGATGGTAGCGGAACTACCGGCGTATTTACCAAACACTTAAGTGCTATTAGTCCTTCTTGGGAAGAAGAAGTAGGCCAGGGTAAAACCGTACAATGGAAAAGAGGAGTCGGAGCAAAAGGAAATGAAGGGGTTACGGCTCAACTCAAACAAACCGAAGGCGCGATCGGTTACGTTGAATACGCTTACGCAAAACAACAAAAAATTCCTTTCGCCGCTTTAGAAAATAAAACAGGTAACTTTATCGAAGCAACCCAAGAATCCGCTTCTGCAACTCTAGCAGCCGTAGAATTACCAGAAAATCTTCGCGCTTTTATTACCGATCCAGAAGGAGAAAATTCTTATCCGATCGTTACTTATACTTGGATTCTCGCTTATGAAGAATATCCAGACGCAGAAAAATTAAAAGCCTTTAAAGGTGCAATTAAATGGAGTTTAGAAGACGGCCAAAAAATTAGCGAGCAGTTAGGCTACATTCCTTTACCTCCAAACGTAGTCGAAAAAGTAGAAGCAGCATTAGAAGAAATTAAAGTCGCTGAATAAAACCTCAGTTAATTTAAGCTAAAACTAGATTTTTTTAGATTGAAAAGTAGGGTGCTATTAGTAACTTTGTCCCCTACTTTTTAATATCTTTACAAAATTTCTGTAAATTGAGAAAAATATCTGGTATGATTAGAAATTGTGAGTTTTTATAAAATCAATGAACGCTCGGGAAATTATCACATCGATCGAGGCAGAACAATTAAAAAAAGATCTGCCAACAATTCACGTCGGCGATACGATTAAGGTTGGCGTACTGATTGCAGAGGGTGGCAAAGAAAGAATCCAACCCTACGAAGGAACAGTAATCGCAATGCGAAACGGCGGTATTAACGAAACTATTACCGTCAGAAAAGTCTTTCAAGGAATTGGAGTCGAAAGAGTATTTCTACTCCACTCACCAAAAGTTGCCAACATCAAAATTATTCGTCGCGGTAAAGTGCGTAGAGCAAAATTGTACTATCTACGCAGCCGTTCTGGAAAAGCAACTCGCATTCAACAACGTTTCGATCGCAGCCTATAAATAAAAAAATCACAGTAAAGAGATCTTTATTGTGCTATCATAGAAAAAGTGAAAGCTTAACTACAAAATTGCAGTCACGTGCTGTGCGTCTTTAGTTCAGTTGGTAGAACGCAGGTCTCCAAAACCTGATGTCGAGGGTTCAAGTCCTTCAAGGCGCGTTAGTTAGTAAAGCTAAAATTTTCCTAGATAGCAACAAAGCTCCAGAATAAAAAATTAGCTTTACAAAAAAAACAAACCCAAGCTTTGGCTTCAGCAAATACTCTCAGTCGTCGCCAAAGATAAAGCAAAATCTGGAGAAGGAAAAAGAAATATGGGTAAAAAAAATACAGGGAAAAAAGAAAATACCCAAACTCAAGATAAAGATACGAGCAGCAATGGATTTCAACCAGTTGAATTTGCCCAAGAAGCCAGGCAAGAATTAAATAAAATAGTTTGGCCATCAAGACAGCAACTAATTGGCGAATCCGCAGCAGTAGTATTGATGGTAATATTAGTGGCGACGATCGTTTACTTAGTAGATAATTTATTTAGCTGGGGAGCAGGGAAGGTTTTCGGATGAGTTTTTCTGAAGATAACCCACAACAAGAATACGACATCAAACCGCAGACAACCAAAAGAAAGGGTTGGTATGCAGTTCAAGTTGCATCTGGCTGTGAAAAACGCGTCAAAACAAATTTAGAACAGCGCATTCACACCTTAGACGTAGCAGATCGCATATTTCAAGTTCAAATCCCCCAAACGCCAACAGTTAAAATACTTAAAGACGGCAGCCGCAAACACGGCGAGGAAAAAGTTTTTCCAGGCTACGTTTTAGTTCAAATGATCATGGAGGATGAAGCGTGGCAGGTAGTTAAAAACACCCCCAACGTGATCAACTTTGTGGGTGCCGAACAAAAACGTCGTTACGGTAGAGGAAGGGGACACGTTACCCCGTTACCCTTATCTCCATCGGAAGTAGAAAGGATCTTCAGACAAGATCGAGAACAAGAGCCAGTAGTCAAAGTAGACATGGCAGTAGGGGATAAAATTCTAGTTTTAGCAGGCCCTTTCAAAGACTTTCAAGGCGAAGTAATCGAAGTAAGTCCAGAAAGAAGCAAGTTAAAAGCACTCTTATCTATTTTTGGTAGAGATACCCCAGTAGAATTAGAATTTAACCAAATAGAAAATCTTTCGAGAAACGAACGTCAAGGCGAATAAAAAAAACAAAACACAACCAATTTTCTGAAACAATAAAAGCAAGAAATTAATTTAAAGAAGCATGGCAAAAAAAGTAGTTGCGCTGATTAAACTTGCGCTTCCTGCTGGAAAAGCAAACCCAGCACCACCCGTGGGGCCGGCATTGGGTCAACACGGCGTTAATATCATGGTATTTTGTAAAGAATACAACGCCAAAACAGCAGATAAAGCAGGCACGATCATTCCGGTAGAGATTTCGGTATTTGAAGATCGCAGTTTCACTTTCGTCCTCAAAACCCCACCAGCATCCGTATTAATACGGAAAGCAGCAGGAATTGATAAAGGATCGAGCCAGCCAAATAAAGAAAAAGTAGGCAGCATTACGAGCGAGCAACTCAAAGAAATCGCTCAAACCAAAATGCCAGACCTCAATGCCAACGACATCGAGGCAGCTATGAAAATCATAGAAGGGACAGCCCGTAATATGGGCGTAAGCGTCAAAGAATAGATCGATTTTAAACAATTAGGGGAGAGGCGATCGCTTCGTTATTGACCCAAGGAGAAAAAATGGCAAAAAAAATATCGCGCCGCATGAAAGCAGCGTTAGAAAAAGTAGAACAAAAAGCATACGAACCTATAGAAGCATTAAAACTGCTCAAAGAAACAGCAACGGCAAAATTTGACGAAACAGCCGAAACTCACATTCGCTTGGGAATAGACCCCAAATACAGCGATCAGCAATTGAGAACTACTGTTATTTTTCCCAAAGGTACGGGACAAAGCGTTAGGGTAGCAGTAATCGCTCGAGGTGAAAAAGTACAGCAAGCAACCGATGCCGGGGCAGACGTGGTAGGATCGGAAGAATTAATCGAGGAAATCCAAAAAGGGATGATGGATTTTGAGGTATTAATTGCCACTCCCGATATGATGCCTAAAGTGGCAAAATTAGGTAGGTTGCTCGGGCCTCGCGGTTTAATGCCCTCTCCAAAAGGCGGAACGGTTACAACCGACTTAGAAGCAGCGATCGCAGAATTTAAAGCAGGAAAACAAGAATTTAGAGCCGACAGAACTGGTATCGTTCATGTTATGTTTGGTAAGGCATCGTTTGCTCCAGAAGATTTGCTGGTCAATTTAAAAGCTCTCCAAGAAACGATCGATCGCAATCGCCCTTCGGGTGCTAAAGGTCGTTACTGGCGCAGCGTTTTTGTTTCAGCTTCAATGGGGCCTTCGATTCAAGTAGATATTAGTGCCTTGCGCGATCTAAAATTAGAAGCGGCTTAAAAATAAAATCTTCCCAACACAAAAAAAACTAAATATCTAATCTGTCTTTGCCGAAGACAGCAGGTGCTAAAACTTAGCTTAATATCCTGCCGAGGTTAACAGCGCGATCTTGTCACTTTTGAAACAAAAAGTGTCATATTAAAAAGCGAGTTAAACAAACCATTCAACCTCGGCAATCTATTGTCGAGGTTCTGTTGTATTTAGACTTATTCAGGAGGTGAAAATGGGAAGAACTCGAGCGAACAAACAAGAAGTGATTGACGATATCAAGGGACTCTTGAGCGAATCACAATTAGCGGTAGTTATCGACTACCACGGACTATCAGTCCAAGAAATTAGCGATTTAAGAAATCGCCTGCGTGAAAAAGGTAGCATTTGCAAAGTTACCAAAAACACTTTCATGCGGATCGCCGTCGAAGAAGATGAAAATTGGCAGCCCATGACCCAGTTTTTAGCTGGATCTTCTGCTTTCATTCTCGTCAAAGACGATATCGGTGGAGCGATCAAGGCTTACCAATCATTCCAAAAAGACACCAAGAAAACTGAATTTCGCGGTGGGGTAATGCAAGGTCAAGCCTTGAACCAAGAGCAAGTAAAAGCCCTCGCTGACTTGCCTTCTAAGGAAGAATTGATGGCTCAAATTGCTGGGGCTATCAAATCTATACCCACTCAGTTGGCTGTGGGTGTTAACGAAGTACCTTCGTCTGTATGTCGCGGCATCAACGAAGTACCTGCATCCTTGGCTCGGGTTATTGCGGCCCTCGAAGCCAAGCAAAAAGAGCAAGAAGCGGCTTAAAAAAATCGAGCCTACTTTTTGCCCTATCTAACTTACAAAACATAAAACATCTAGTAATTCAATTCTAAAGGAGAGTATCAATGTCTGCTGTTGATGAAATTATGGAAAAGCTAAAAAGCCTAACTCTATTGGAAGCATCCGAGTTAGTCAAGCAAATTGAAGAGACATTTGAGGTTAGTGCTGCTGGTGGTGGCGGCGGTATGATGATGATGCCTGGTGTTATGCCTGGCGCACCTGGTGCTGCTGCCGAACCTGAAGAAGAGAAAACTGAATTCGACGTTACCCTCGAAGAAGTTCCTTCCGATAAGAAAATTGCCATCCTCAAAGTGGTTCGCAAGCTTACTGGTTTGGGACTTAAAGAAGCTAAAGATGTGGTGGAATCTGCACCTAAAGCTATTAAAGAAGGCATTCCTAAAGAAGAAGCTGAAAGTGTTAAAAAAGAACTCGAAGATGCTGGTGCTAAAGCTAGCGTGAAGTAGAGACTTTTTGAGGTCAGAGGTCAGCGCACTTCGTGCAAAAGTCAGAGGTTAGAGGTAGGATAAACTTTTATTATCTTGAATTAGTTCAAGATTAGCTACTCCTGACCCCTGACCTCCGAACTTAAGACTTGCAAACCCATTTCCATAGAGGATGAGTCGGCCCGGTAGCGCGAATTTTTTTTACTTGTTGTTGCAAACGATATATTTCTCGATCGGGAATTCCTTGGAGAATATTTCTGCTTTGCCAACTTAAAACTGCTGCAGTTACGCCGATACAAGTAGCTAAACAAATAGTAGAAAAGCGATTATAATACAATCCATAGCGGACTGCCGACCAAGTAAAATGTTCCAACCACAAAGAAAATTCTTGGCGCAAGCCCCAAAATCCGATCGGCCCTAAAGTAAACCAACAACTCAGCACCACCAACCACCTACCATAAACAGTTAGTTGATGCAATTTCTTTACTTGTAAAGTAAATTCGCGATCGAACTTTTTCATTAATACTCAAGTTAACTTATTTTTGTTAGACTCCCCATGAGTAACGCACAAAAATGGTATATTGTCAAGGAAGAAAATAGTAAATGTAAAATAGTTGCGGCGAGCGAAGCTCTTGCTTTTGCTAGCAAAAAATCTTGGGGGCCGTTTGCTTCTCGCTCGGAGGCGATCGCGGCTCGAGTCGGATTGATTCGTGCGGGGAAATGCGAACCGTTTTAACTGTTTTAACTGTCCTTATTATCAGTTGAATTTAACAAAGACAGTTTTGAGATTGAGGAGGGATTTTTTATCGTTTGTTGGCTTGAATTTCTCGATTGAGAATCCTTAAAGCTTCTGAAAATTGAGGATCTCGATTGGTTCCGATTAAAGTTCGATCTGTTTGCAGTTTTTCGCGATCGGCATCGCTCAACTCAACGATTATATCTGGGGGAATTCCCTCTTTATTTATATCTCTGCCGCTAGGAGTTAAATATTTAGCAATAGTTACAGCCAATCCCGATCCATCTCCTAAAGGACGTACAGATTGTACTAAACCCTTACCAAAAGTTTTAGTTCCCACCAAAACAGCGCGATCGTTATCTTGTAAAGCTCCAGAAAGAATTTCGCTGGCACTAGCAGAACCGCCATCTACCAAGATTACCAGAGGTTTGTCGGTTAGAGCGCGATTGTTTGCTTTTTGAGCTTCTACGATGCCTTTACGATTTACTGTAGAAACTATTCGACCGCGATCCATCCACATCCGGGCAATATCTACGCTAGCGTACAGTAAGCCACCCGGGTTAGAACGCAAATCTAAAACATAACCATCGACATTTTGTCTTTCAAGCTTTCTAATCGCTTCGCGCATTTCTTTAGGTGCTTGCGCGCTAAACTGAGTCAAGCGAATGTAGCCTATTTTACCCCGACCATTTTGTTCGACTCGAGAGCGAACTGCATAAAGTTTGATTCTAGCTCTTTCGATGGTAAAATCTCTTTGTTGAGATCCTCTTTTAATTGTTAGAGTAACTCTAGTTCCTGGTTTTCCTCTAATCAATTTAACGGCTTCGTTAGTATCCATTCCCTCGGTACTTTTGCCGTCGATCTCCATAATAATATCTCTGGCCATGATTCCCGCATTAAAAGCAGGAGTTTCTTCGATCGGAGAAATAACTATTAATCGATCGCTTTCTTCGTCTTTAGAGATAGTAATACCTACTCCAGTTAACTCACCAGAAGTATCTATTTGCATATTTTTATATTCTTCTGGATCCATAAAACGAGTGTAAGGATCTTCGAGTTTTTCGAGCATTTCTTTAATCGCAGTATATGCCTCTTGCTTGTTGGCATAAGACTTATTGAGGTATTCTCTGCGAACTTGTCGCCAATCTACCTGATTAAAAGTAGCATCAACATAGTTATAATTTATAATTTGCCAAACTTCGTCGACCAATTCTTTAGGGCTTTCCTTTAAAAAAGCGTGAGTTTGAGGAAGATGAACTCCCGCTCCAACAACTGCTACGGTTGAAAGAACCACAGCACTGCTACAAAGGACTAGCCCGCGTTTTGTCAAGATCATAAGCTTAATTTGTGATGGTGATAATATTAAGATATTATTGCGCTACCCTCAAGGCTCACTCTAACACAGCAGTCTCGATCTGTAGAGTTGATATTTTGGAGAAAAAGCGATTGAAGGATAGCAAAACACTTAATATTTATTAAATATATTAGATTTACTTAGTGGGTGGGTCGGGAAGGTTACCCTTCCTTCGCCCCCGTTG
>CAYWIH010000132.1:0-14154 GCA_964458305.1 uncultured bacterium
ACTAGCAAATGTTGCAAAGCAATATTTGCGCGGTCATTGGTAACTGAATTTAGCATTTCGATCGGCAGAGAGTAAGAAAATTACAAAAATAAAATTAAGGAAGTAATAAAAAATTCTAATTCCTAAAATAACGGGTATCGGAATCCAAAGTTGATTGACCTGACCGCTACTACACATAGAGTTATTAAAATTATCAAATAATAATCTTTGAATGTAGTTAAACTGTCCGCCCATTCCATCTCCGCAATCATTATAATTAACAAGCAAAGCTATAAATTGAACGATCGCAATAATAATTATCAAACGAAAAAAGACTTTTTTGCGAAGAAATCCCCCAGAAGTAGATAAACGACCGAGCAATAAAATTAACCAAATAACTGGCAAAACCCAAACAAATCGGAAAATTTCAATAACCCATCCCCATCCCGACATTGTATATAAAAAAAGTATTTGACTTAGTAATATATAAATTAAGTAAATTCCTGCGGCAGGAAGTAAACGAATATAAATAAATTTCTTTTGACGTTTTCTATTCATGGTTTGTTGCTTACAATTAATCTAAAATTAATATAATATTAACGATCGAGTTTATATTTAAAACCTAATTATTTAAAAATTAATTAGTAGAAACAAGCACAAAAAACAAAAGAAAATTATCGCTATTGGTTAGCTTTACCTCAAAATATCTTGCAATCGTGCTACCATTTGAGCGCGGGCAGAAACATTAAGCTTGCGAAAGATTCTTTTTAAAGTCGCTTTAACAGTATTTTGCGTAATCCACAGCTTCGCGCCAATTTCAGCGTTAGTTAATCCCTGGGCCACTAATTCAGCTATTTGCAATTCTCGAGGCGTTAAACTCGCTGCTAGAGGGGAATCAAACCCCGAATATTTCGATCGCAATGCGGCTAAAGTTGCAGAAAAATGAGTGCAGATCCCACTTAATTTGGCAATATCTAGGTGATTAAATGCTGGAGTATCTTTAATTCTGGCAAAGTAAATTCCGCCAACGAGACGACCATCACCTACAATAGGAGCGATCGCGATATGTTCGTGGTTATAGTAAGCGCAAAAATCTCGATACATTGGGGATTTTTTCCAACCACCGCGATCGAATACTATTTCATCGTGAACTGGCGCGTGATATTGTTGGACGTAATTTAGTAAAGGATCGGGTATCGTTTGTTTTAGTAATTTTCGATACTGTTCTACAAACCAATCTACATTTTTTATCCCGCGAATATCCACCGAAGCGAGACGAGATTGTTTGTCATAAAGATGCATTCCCCACTCGATCGCGCCAAAATGTTCGCCAACACTATTATCCATTAAAGTCGATCGCAATTCTGTTTCGTTTTTAGCCGAGGCGATCGCCATAAATAGATCTTGCAGGGAATTAGGGGGTATCTCAAAAGTCACAAGTAATACCGTTTTTCACAACCAACAACAGACTTAATTTAAAAGTCACCAACTCAGAAATCATCCGATCTGGGGGCAATTTATTCTAATTTAAAATGAATCGCCATATATCTAGCTATTTTTAATGTTTCTGTTTAATATTTCTATATTCGATCGATTCAGAAGTTTTTTAAGCTAAAAAATAGCCCCCAATTAATTAAAAATCGGGGGTTTTTAACAAGTTTTATGTTTTCAAGATTAGACGCTAAACCATTCCGGTTGAGCTTCTTCTTTCGTGTTAGTATTGCGAGATGGAGTTTGACGCTCGAAGTTCATATGAATCGATCGAGTTTGTTCGCCATCAGCAGCTACAGCGACGATCGGATAATCGATAACTCCGTCTTGGAAAGACATCTGGAAGCGGAAAGTACCGTCAGGATTGAGTTTAATCTCGCGTCCGCCAATAGTTACGGTAGCATCCGGTTCGGTCGCGCCGTAAACGATTAATTCAGCATCAGCAACTAACCAGAACTGACGAGGACGAACAGCTGGAACGGAAGCAGAGAAGCCAACTCCAGACATTCCTACGCCGGACATACCGCCAGACCACATTCCCATTCCCGAAGGGAATACGTAAGAACTGATCGATTGAGGGTATAAAGAAGGGGGAACAGAACCGGGAACGTGTTGCATCGAACCGAACATAGATCCAGCAACTCGAGCCGCTTCTGCCGATTTGGCCATGTCGAAGATTTCTTGGTAAATTGGATTGCTACTCGCTTCTGTTGCCATTTTTTCGCTGGGAGTAACCAATTGATAAACTGTTTGACCTTCGAGATCTTGTTCCCAGTCAACATTAATGAAAGTATCTTCGATCCAATCGGAAGGATACACAGGAGGAACTCGCATTGCAGCCGATTGCGCTAGAGATAACCAACGTCCGTCGGCGCAGCGATAGCCAATCTCAACAATATAATCGCGATCGCTTACGGGAATGGGTACGTACCACTCTCTTGCTAGTTCGTCACAAAGATATTCTTGAACGTTGTGAGGGGCTTGGTAGTTGATGTCGATATCTGTAGTATCGTAAAGTCTCAGAGCTAGCTGCTGTCCTCCTTGACGGCGCAAGTCTTCTTTATGTTGGCCCGGTACGTCCCAGTAAGCATAAGCCCATTGGGGATCTCTTGGCATTAAAACTATTCGACTTTGACCGTATCCGCCAGGCAAGTCTCCTAAGTCTTCGTCAACTGAGGCCAAGGGGCCGCCAGTTCGATCTTCTTGACCGAGTTCAAATTTTGCTGCTTCCACTTGTTGTTCCTCCGAAGATGTTATTTCTGGGATTCTTTGTTGTTTTGCTATCGCTTCTTGAACCGATTTTAATAACTGCGCTTTACGCATTCGGCTGTAGCGAGATATGTTATATTCGCTGGCAACTCTACGTAGTTGCCTTAATGTCATTTCTTCTAGGGGTGGGCGTTCTTTTGCCATTAATCTGGTCTCCGATATTTTCGACCGCAAATATTCCCGGCAGTATGGGGATTTTTATAGGTTTTTTTTCAACTGTTTTTACTATTAGTGCTGTTTTAATACAGCTATTTTTTTGTTTATCTGCCAGGATTTACCCGCTAAGATTTGGTTTTTATTACGATCTTTTGCTTCAATAATTGAGACAGTTTTTGCTTTTCATTTAGATCTAGCAATTTTAGGTCTCTTTTTTGGGATCGCTGGGATCGCTTTCCCTATTTATATAACAAAATTTAACTGCTTCCGGTCAAGGGTTTTTACCATTGATTTCGACCGAATAACGAGTTTATAAGCTCTTTGGGATCTTAATGTCAGGGTATCTTAATATTCGGGGAGCAGGTCGCCGCGCTGAAGTCAGAAGTAAAAAATTAAATAAAAATATTAGTCTTCGTCGGGTTCAAATTCAAAAGGAGGTTGCTGGGGTTCTAATTGTAAGTAAAAATCGCAAAGTTCAACGAAAGAGCTAACTAGATAAACTTCTTCCTCTTCGTGGGGCAAAATATACCAGCGATCGCGATGCAAGGGATCGAAGATAATATCGTCACCGTTAGCACTGTCGAAACAGGGAACGCACTCGATAGCTTTTGCTTGGGTTAATATATCGGGACTTTCATCCCAAAACCAGTTTTCGGAAAATCTTTCGCGAGTTTCTGAAAGAATTTTTAAAATATATCGGGGGGAAAATGCTCTTATGCCTATATCAATGTTACCCGCTCCCAATGTGGTAACGAATGCTCGATAATCTTCGGGAAACAAACAACCTAATTCTGTTTCTACTGCTGATAATTCTTCAATAGAAATAGGCTGTAATGGTGGGTTGGTAACGATGAAGGAAATTCCTTGAAATTCGATCTTCATTGCGACAAACGCTTACCTAAAGCATCTCTGGCAACTTCTCGATCGTCGAAATGGATTTTTTCCGTGCCTAAAATTTGATAATCTTCGTGACCTTTTCCTGCTATTATTACCCCATCACCCGATCGCGCGTTTTGAATCGCTTTATTAATTGCTGCAGCTCGATCGATCTCTACTATCGGTTTAACAGTTTCAGGAATTCCTTCTAAAATATCGTCTAAAATTCTTTGCGGATCTTCGGTACGAGGGTTATCTGAGGTTACTACTACCACGTCTGCTAGTTTAGCAACTGCTTGCCCCATTAAAGGCCTTTTAGTGCGATCGCGATCGCCCCCACAACCAAAAACGCAGATAGTTTGCTGGCTAATAAAGGGTTTTGCTGCGATTAATAAATTTTCTAAACTGTCGGGAGTGTGAGCGTAATCGACAATTACACTAATATCTTGTCCCTCGTCTATTTCTACTCTTTCCATTCTGCCGGGAACGCCAGAAAATTGAGATAAGGATTCTACGATCGTTTTTAGATCTAAGTTTAAGTGTAAAACTGCCCCGACTGCTGCTAAAAGATTGGAAATGTTATATTGACCGACTAAAGGCGATCGAAATTTACTTTCTCCTCGTGGTGTATGTAAAGTTCCGCTCACTCCAGAAGCTTCATAAGTTAAATTACTGGTGTAAAGATCGGCATCTGTATTATCGACGCTGTAAGTCCAGACTTTAGTCAGATCTGTATTCTCAATTAAACGCATTCCATAAGGATCGTCTAAATTAATTATTGCCCTACCTTGAAGATACTCGTCGCTAAATAATTTTGCTTTTGCTGCAAAATAATCTTCCATATCTTTATGAAAGTCGAGATGATCTTGAGTCAAGTTAGTAAAGACAGCAACTTCAAAACTACAACCTTTGACTCTATTTTGTGCCAAAGCGTGGGAACTTACTTCGATGACAGCGTATTTACTGCTTGCTTTAACTGCATCGGCTAACTGGCCTTGTAATTGTGCTGCAAAAGGTGTAGTGTGGTTTGCAGTTTGGGAAAATCCGGGCCAGCGAGCGAATAAAGTGCCGAATAATGCTGTGGCTAGTTGCGATCGATTTAAAAAATATTCGATTAAATAGCTAGTAGTGGTTTTACCGTTAGTTCCAGTAATTCCCACCATGTTTAATTTTTGGGCTGGATAATCGTAAAAAGCTGCCGAAAGTTCGGCACATACTGCGATCGGATCTTTTGCTGTTAAAATACAATCTGTCGTACTTGGCGGGTATTTTTTAGCTGCTTCCTGGCTGACGATCGCCGCGATCGCCCCATTATCGATCGCACTTTTCCAAAATTCTCCCCCATCTACTCTCGATCCGGGCATACCGATGAATATGTCTCCGGTTTTACAAGCGTGGGAATTAGTTGAGATTCCAGTTACTTCTGAGTTTAAGGCTCGATCTGATTCGATCGCTAATAAATCGGGAATTTTTGCTAATAAATCGCGCAATTTCATCTTTCGATCGCCTATGCTTGTGTTTGATACTTGGCTAAGGTTTTTTCTAATTGTTTTACCGAAGCGCGAGGAGAAGGACGGGGTATTAGTCTTTCTTGACCTGCTATATTTTGCAATAATACTGGTATTTCGTATTGATAGGCGTTAAACCAATCTTCTCTAGTTGTGATGTCTCTTATTTCTAATTCTATTTTGATATTTTCGATTTTTTCTAGCTTTTCTTGTAATCCTTCGCACAAGTGACAGTCTGGTTTGCTGTATAAGATTAGTTGCATTGTTAACTTATTTTTACTTTGTATTTATTTTTTAAAATCATTTTAGTTTAATTAGCCCGATCGCCCTAAAATTTTTAACAATTTAGTGGAATTATTTAAGCTGGCGGTTAGAATCCCCAACTTAAAAATAAATTATTTATGAGTTTTTTACAGAGTTACTCTGGTGCGTCGCAAATTTACTTTTGACTTATTATTTCCCATTACTAAAAAAATCTAAATACTAAAGGATAGCGATAAGCTTTATCTGGATTGCTGGCACTTTGGACGATCGCGATTATCGGAAAAATTAAACTGACAATTCCTAAACCGATTAAAAAAGGTATCCCGATCGCAATTAGGCTTAAAACAGCAAAAATAATTCCAAAAACGTAGAGGTTAATATGAAAATTTAGGGCTTCTTTGGCATTTCTTTGTACTATTTCGTCTTCGGTAAGGGCCATAATTGCTACCGGAATAAAAAATGCTACTAAAGTAGAACTAAAAAAAATAGAAGCGTGGGCTAAAATCGAAAATATTTTTCTTTTGTCTTCATTCATTATCTCAATCTCAAATTAAGTTTCGGCTTATATTATACAAAAGTCGTCACTGAAGAAATCAACAAAAAATTGTTAATTTAATCTAGAAAAAGTCTGGTTCGATCGCTCGTCACCAGCCGCTCTTTTGCTTAAAAAAAGTTTATTAAAATTTAATAATGATAAATGTATAATAGATTTTATTATTTTATTGATTACAAAAAATATGTTGATAGATAGATATAAAATTTGGTTTTTAGCTGTAGCATTGGCGGGATTTTCTTTACAAGGATGCAGCAATACTACAGAAACAAATACTAACTTAAAAACAGAAAGAAAAAATTTAGAATGCGTAGCACCAGCCAAACCGGGAGGTGGTTTCGATTTAACTTGCCGACTGATAACTAATGCCTTACAAAAATCGAAGGTCATTGAAAAGCCGATGCAAGTTACCTATCTACCTGGAGGCATTGGCGCGGTAGCGTATAACAATATAGTTGGCACTCGCAGCGAAGATAATAACGTAATTGTAGCAGCAAGCACCGGATCGGCTCTCAATTTAGCTCAAGGAAAATTCGGCGAATACGACGAAAATGCAGTGCGTTGGCTGGCTGCTTTGGGTACTGACTATGGTATTGTCGCAGTCAGAGCTGATTCCCCCTGGCAGAATTTAGACGACTTAATGAAAGCATTAAAAGAAAATCCTAATAATGTAGTCTTTGGTGCGGCTGGATCGATCGGCTCTCAAGATTGGATGAAAGCAGCATTGTTAGCCAGAGCTGCTGGGGTAGATCCGAAAAATATGCGTTTTGTATCTTATGAAGGTGGAGGAGCAGCGTTAATATCGGTTTTAGGAGGTCAAACTGATGTTTGTCCCTGCGATATTTCCGAAATGAAAGGACAACTTGAAAGCGGTAAATATAGAATTTTAGCAGTATTATCGGACGATCGCTTACCAGACGAATATAGTAAATATCCCACAGCTAAAGAACAAGGCTACGACGTTACTTGGGCAGTTTGGCGCGGTTATTACGTACCGCCAAATATCTCCGATGAAGATTATCAGTGGTGGGTAAATACCATGAAAGAGCTAGCTTCATCGGCAGAATTTAAACAAGAATTGTCGGCTCGCGGTTTGTTTCCTTATGTCAAAATTGGCTCGGAATACGAAGCGATCGTCAAGCAACAGGTCAAAGATTTTCGAGAATTGGTTAAAGAAGTAGGAATAACGAGTGGTAATTAGCTAGCTAATTGACTGAACTCAGAAGTCAAACTATAGACTATTTTGTCACAAATCTGGTATTAAGTTAATTCAAAATCGCCTAGTAAGTAAGAAGTTTTTAAATTAGCGATCGAACCAATTTTTGATTATTAATATAAAAAAATTTAGTATCGAAACTTGTTCTAACAATTCCTCAAAATAGCTAGATATATAGCAGTTCCTTTGATTGTGAAAAAATTGGAATTGTAACTTATAATTTCTGACTTCTGCTGTCTGCTGAATTAAAAGCTCTCAATCTTATAAAAATTTTACCGAATAAAAATCAATGAGCGATCGAATTTTTGCCTTTTTGATGTTATCGTTTTCTATTTATTATGGCGTGGAAGCATATCGTTTGCGAGTCTCATTTGCCTACGATCCTTTAGGGCCGAAAGCTTTTCCTTTTTTGCTATCAATACTGTTAGCAATTTTTGCTTTATTAATTCTCTATTCTCCCAGCAAAAACAAGGTCGAGTGGCCTAAAAATAGGCTGTTACTCAAGTCTGTTTTAGTCGTAGCCACTTTAGTCGGCTATTCGATCGTTTTATTTTGGTTGGGTTTCACCATATCGACAATTATTGCAGTAACCTGTCTGGCACTTTTATTTGATGCTAACTGGGTACAAAGCGTACTCGGTGGTATTGGCTCGGGACTGATATTTTCCGGTTTGTTTGGATGGTTATTGCAAATACCTTTACCTTCACCTTCCTGGTAATTTACAAAAAATGGATATTCTCAATTTTTTACTACAAGGTTTTACCGTCGCGCTACAACCAATTAACCTCGGTGTCGCTTTATTTGGAGCATTTATCGGCACTTTAGCAGGTGCTTTACCTGGTATCGGCCCCATTAATGGAGTAGCAGTACTGTTACCGATCGCCTATGCCATCAATTTACCCCCAGAAACAGCTTTAATTATGCTCGCTGGAATATATTACGGTGCAGAATATGGCGGGCGCATTTCCAGCATTATGCTGAATATTCCGGGAGATTCTAGTGCGGTAATGACTACCATAGACGGCTATCCTTTAGCACAACAAGGTTACGCCGGAAAAGCTTTAGCAATTTCTGCGATTAGTTCTTTTATTGGCGGTACGATCGCAGTAATAGGACTTACTTTATTCGCCCCTCTTTTAGCCCGAGTTGCGATTCAATTCGGCCCTGCTGAATATTTTGCCTTGATAGTTTTTGCTTTCAGCACTTTAGCAGTTATCATCGGTAAAAACCCAATTAAAACAGCGATCGCGGCGATCTTGGGAATGATGTTAAGTACTGTCGGAGTCGATTCTTCTACTGGAGTATTGCGCTACACTTACGCTCAACCAGAACTTTACGATGGAATTGATTTTTTAATTGTTGTTATTGGTTTGTTTGCTATTAGCGAGATTTTAATTCTTCTAGAAAAGACTGGTGTCGATAATTTTGTACCGATAAAAATTAAAAAAACTGCTTTTGAATGGGCAGATATTTTAAAATGCAAATGGACTGTATTGCGCTCTGCGATAATTGGTTTTGTTATCGGCGTTTTACCAGGTACTGGAGCTAGCGTCGCATCTGCGGTAGCTTATTCTGTAGAAAAGCGGATTAACGACAAAGAAGGTACTTTTGGCAAAGGAGATATAAGGGGTTTAGCTGCTCCCGAAGCGGCTAATAATGCTGCTGCTGGTGGTGCTTTCGTACCGATGCTCACTTTAGGAATTCCAGGCTCTGGCACTACTACTATTTTATTAGGAGCATTATTGCTTTATAACATTCAACCGGGCCCGATGTTGTTTGCAGAAAAACCAGAAGTTGCTGGAGGATTGATTGCTTCAATGTATATTGGGAATTTAATGTTATTGGTTCTCAATTTGCCTTTAGTAAACGTTTTTACGCGAATTTTATTGTTACCGGATTGGTTGTTAATGCCTGGAATAACAGTGATGGCGATGGTGGGAGTTTTATCGGTTAATGGTAGTATTTTATCGATTTTATCGATGTTAGCGATCGGAATATTCGGCTACTTTTTACGCAAATTAGAATATTCTTTAATTCCTTTAATTCTTGGTTTTGTTTTGGGGCAATTATTAGAAGACAATTTGCGTCGCGCTCTTGCTATTAGTGGTGGCGAAATGGGGATTTTATTCCAAAGTAATATTGCTCGAGTTTTTTGGCTGCTTACTTTCATTACGATCGTGATTTTACCGATTATTAGATTAATTTACAAAAAATTACGAGAACAAAGCAAGAATTTATCTTAAACAATTTCAAACTAGGAAAAGGAGATATTTTATTTAAAATTTTTGACTTTTGACTTTTCAAATTTGATTGGTTTGCTCTGCTTACTTATAACAATTTTTAAAAATAGCAAAATATCATAGGTATTTCATTTAATAATACGAAAAAAGTTGAAAAATGTTATTATGTCTGACCTCCTACCCAGTCAGACTGACTTTTTTACCTGTCTTAATTCTCTGATTAATGCGTGAAAAATGTTATTATGTCTGACTTCTGAACTTTTTAAGCATAAATTAAGTCTCTTATTACTTTTGAAAGATAGTATTATACCTTTTTTTGAAAGCAACAAGAGACTTTTCAAGAATTCAGAAGTGTCAATTTTAGGTTCGAACTAAACAGCGATCGCGGACTGCTAGAAGTAGGAGTCTTAAACCCAAAGATCGCTACAAAAATATCAGTCATAAAATTAAAATTAACAACAGGCTAATTTCTGACCTCTGACCTCTGACCTCTGAACTAAATTACAAAGCACCTGCGGCTGTTTTATCGATAACACCACCGCTAAGATGGGAAGTAATATTAATAGCTTGTAAGACAGGTAAACCGTCGGAATTAGGATAATAATCGATGACACTAACCGCACCGTTACCTTGTTTGATATTCCAGAAATTATCCGGTTTTAGACCTAACAAATAACAAATAATTACTTTATTAATAGCATCGTGAGCCACGACTATTCCAGTTTTTGCCGAGTCAGAATTTTGATTGTTTTCTACTATTTGATTCCAAGCTGCGATCGCCCGATCCCAAACCTGCTGTAAGTTTTCTCCTCCTGGCATTTGTACCGTTTCTGGTTTTTCGAGCCATTGTTGCATCATACCGGGAAATTCTGCTTCGACTTCGTCTTTTAATTTTCCTTCCCAAACTCCGTGACTTATTTCTACTAGTTGGTAAGATGTTTTTAAATCGACTTGTGGATGGTATTGTAAAATTAATTCTGCTGTTTCTTTAGGACGTAATAAGGAGCTAGTTACGCCAAAATCAATTTGAACTTCTTTTAAAAATTCTGCTGCTTGCTGTCCTTGTTTTTTGCCATTTTCGTTGAGGGGAATATCTTTAATTCCTTGAAATCTAGAAACTCGATTCCATTCTGTTTCGCCGTGACGTACTAATAACAAACGAGTATATATATCTTGTCGCGGAGACGGTAAAGCAATATTTAAATGAGAGGTTTGGTTTAAAGATTCTAACTGTACCGAGTCGCCAAAATCGCCAGTAAAATTTAAAACATTGATACAACAATTTGATTGTTGAATGGTATGATATCTTTCTACTGGAATGCCAATAGCAGTCATAATTAAACAGCGATTGATGCCGTTGTGGGCGACAATTAAAATAGTTTTACCTTTATTTTCTGCAATTATTTCTTGCCAAAATTCTTTTGCTTGAGAATATAAAGAAGGAACGGGAAAATGTTCTTTATCTCCTTCTAAAATCATTTTAAATTGAGCTGGTTGCTGCTTCCACTGACGGTATTGTTCGGTAAATTTTTCTTTAACTTCAGTTTTGGTTAAATTTTCCCATAGAGGCAGATCTATTTCTTGTAATTTTTGGTGTATTTTTAACTCGGGAGGATTTTTAAGGGAGTTGCCGATCGTTTCTGCGGTTTGTTTGGCTCTTTTTAAGGGGCTACAATAAAAAGCATCAAAATTTAAATCTGCAAGGGTTTTACCTACTTGTTGCGCGTCGGAAATACCTTTTTCAGTTAAACTCGACTCGTCCGATCGACCCTGAATCTTTTTTTGAGCGTTATAAGTGCTTTGTCCGTGTCGAACGATAATTACTCTAGTAGCCACTGCATTTTACCTCCCGATGACATTTTTTAGATTACCAGAATTATCCCACAAGACAATCGCGAATTTGGGATCTTAATGAGATAATGCAAAAAGTGTTGCCGATCGGGTTTGAAAGTTTATGAATGGTAAGTTGTTGAAGCGGTTAATCTTGAGTTTATTAACTTTTGTTGCGATCGCCAGGATATTTCTTTCTTTGGGGGAAAGTTTAAATGAGCCTCAAGTTCAAAGTCGTTTGGAACTTTATCAAGCTAATTTAGTTCTCCATGCTGCTGAATTGGAGGTTTTAGACGACAATGGACAGAGCAATTCTAGTTCTGCTTTTATCGGCAATCAACCCTACGAAACTGCCGAACAACAATACCAAAATGCTAAAGAAGCTGCTGCAGATAATTTAGTTAAATTAAACCAGTTATCTTTATCTACTAATTCTACTTCTCAACAAGGACAATTAGCAGCAGCGATCGCCAAAGAAAATAATTTTATTGACGAATTAGATCTAAAATTAGGCATCATTCAAGCTAGTGAAGGTAATACTAAAACTGCGATCGATACTTGGAATAAATTAATCGAAAAACAAACAGAATTAAGTATCGTGCAAACCGCCGATCTTTTAAAGAATTTATGGAGTCGATCGCCGGATTTAGCTTCAGATTTACCATCGCAAGTTACTACTGTTTTAAATGGTTGGTTTACCTATGCAGTTAGCAAACAATTTTATCAATTACAAAATAATTTTGATGCTCTTTCTACCCTCCAAGCCCAAGAACAAGAGATCGCATCTTCAGCATTTTTAAAACTAGCTTTAGTTAGCGGTCTTCCGGCTTTAATTGGGATAACGGGATTCATTTTCTTGATTTTTTTGTTAGGTCAATTATTTTTACAAAAAGAAAAAGCAATTTTAGTTGTCAACAATACTTTAGCCTGGGAAACTCCTTGGGATTGGGAAATTGTTTGGCAAGTTCTGATCGTTGGCTTTTTCTTTGTCGCTCAGATCGTTTTACCTTTTTTAATCGGAATATCCGGCTTAAATGTGGCTGAATATAGCATTCGTTACCAAGCTCTTTACATTTTAATCACTTATTTATTGATGGCTGCTGGTGGCTTGTCGGTGCTGTATTTTTCGATTAAATCTTTCTTACCTTTACCTAAAGATTGGTTTCAATTTAAATTTGCTAGTAATTGGGTATTATGGGGATTGGGAGGATATTTCGTCGCCGTACCTTTAGTGATTTTAATCTCTTTAATTAACCAGCAAATTTGGCAAGGACAAGGTGGCAGCAACCCGCTTTTATTCCTCGCTTTACAAGCACAAGATCGAGTAGCTTTAGCAATATTTTTCTTTACTGCTTGTATTGCCGCACCGATTTTTGAAGAGATAATTTTTCGCGGCTTTTTATTATCTTCTTTGACTCGCTATTTGCCAGTTTGGGGGGCAATTTTTCTGAGTAGTTTGATTTTCGCTCTCGCCCATTTAAGCCTTTCTGAAGTTTTGCCTTTAACGATGTTAGCTATAGTTTTAGGTGTCGTTTATACTCGATCGCGCAACCTGCTTGCTTCGATGTTATTGCACAGTCTTTATAATAGTGGCACTTTATTGAGTTTGTATATCTTAGGTAGCGGTGTAAATTAACATAGATAATAATGTCTCAAAACGACCAAAAACATCCCCAAGCTTCCAACGATCGCATTGTCGTCGATCGCCTTTTTAAAAACGGATCTAGCGATCTTAATTTAGCAGAATTAGCTCGCTTATTAATTCGTTATCGCAATTTTACTGGGGCTAGAGATATTCAAGAAGATCTCCACAAGTTGCTTCAAGAATGGGACTTGACAGAAGAGCAGCTTTATGAAACTACTAGAAAACTGCACGCCGAGGGAAAAGTTTACCGCAACAAGCAAGAAGATCGAGATGATTGGAGTTAATAGGCTTTCTGACAAAGTAATAACAGACTTACTTAAGAAGCACAATAATGTTTGAATAATTGATTTTTACTCGATCGCTAAATAAATACCTCATA
Source organism: uncultured bacterium (assembly GCA_964458305.1). GTDB lineage: Bacteria > Cyanobacteriota > Cyanobacteriia > Cyanobacteriales > JASJDA01 > JASJDA01. Next base: position 13,407 of record CAYWIH010000132.1, read on the forward strand.
TGTTATTTTTTCCTGACTTAGACCAATTTACATTTTAAGATTTTAGGTACTATGAAATACCAACAATTATCGCTGGGAGATGATTATTATGTCCTCGCAAAAACCGTTTATAGTAAGTGCTAAGGAAATAGCTGAAAATCAATTCAGTTTCTCTCATCCTAAAAATCCTAACTCTTTAATTACTGGAACTCAATTAGGAAAATTAACTGGTTTAAAGCGAACTGGGGTTAATTTAGCAAAAATTCCACCGGGTAAAGAATCTTTTATCTATCATTCCCACTATTGCGAAGAAGATTGACATCTCTTTGACCAAGCTGACGCTATGGTCTCAGATTCAAAAGATCGAACCTTTTCGGTTGTGTCAAGCAACCACTAATACGTCGAATCATTTTGAGATCCTTCGCTTTACTTAAGCCTAAATGCTTTCTTAAAATATTCAGCGCACCATTAGCATCGGCATTAATTAACTGGCCCGTTTTAGTTTTATACAAACCTCGTTTAACCCGTTTGCCACTAAACAAGTATTTTTGAGTGTTATTAGGGTTATATTTGGGAATCTCATCGCCATCAAGGGCACTGGCTTTTGATGTATAAGATTCTTCGATTTCAACGTATTCTATTCCTACTCGCTTAGCATTGTTTTCCAGCTTAAAACGAAAAGTAGATAGAGGAATTTGGACAAAATTTTGATTGTTGCGAGTGCCCATGTTGGCATCTTTTTTGATACCTGGGTTGTAGCCCACAACTA
>CAYWIH010000133.1:0-14078 GCA_964458305.1 uncultured bacterium
AGGTCAGGGGTCAGGGGTCAGGGGTCAGGGGTCAGGGGTCAGAATTTTTAAGACTCTATTAGGTCAGTTTTAAGCTAATTTGAATAAAATTAAATTGATTTTCTTTTAGACACTATTTGTAGCAATTATTTGGGAAAATGGTGTAATGTCAGACAATCTGTAAAAATCAGACAACATTTCAATTGAGAAAAGCAATCCAATCTTTACAGATTGTAAGAAGATGTTTATTTATTTAATCGAATCTAAAACAGAAAACACTGCATTTAAAAAGATTATTCAGCAGTTACTAATTCCGTACTGCCAGACGAGCGACGACGAGTCAGAGTATTGTATAACATAATCCCGATCGCTTTGATTAAGTTACCGTTCAATTCTTGGAACATTTTCATGTTCATTGCAAAAGCATAGTTAGCTTCAGCAACAATTCTATTTGCGGTATCGATGTCGATCTCTAAGTTATTAAGAGATTGTCTGTATTTGTTTTTAAAAGCTTTTTCGTCAGCAATATCTTGAAAATCGTAAAATGCAGTTCCTTCACCGTCGGCAATATTCATTGCTTGTTGAGCGATCTTTTTAAGAATTTGTCCTCCCGACAAGTCTCCTAAATAACGAGTGTAGGAATGGGCTACTAATAACTCGGGAGCATTTGCGGCGACTTCTCTAACGCGCTCTACATAAGCTCTACCTGCCACCGATAGGGCAATTTCATTGCGCCAGTTACTACCGTAATAATAGTATAGGTCTTGCTCTAAGCTTTCTTTACGATGCAATAAAGGAAAGTAAATTCCTCGAACTGTTGGATGGTCTTTGAGCCTTTCCATTTCTTCTTCCATTGCTGAATAGACGAAATAGAAGTTAGCAACCAACTCTCGATAACTGTTTTTATCTACCACACCTTTTAAAAAGCACTTGACAAAACCGACGTTTTCTGCAATTGTATGTGATTTCTTAGTTCCTTCCCGCAACATGGTTGCTAAATTAACGCTCATGCTAAATTTCCTATTGCTATTGTGTATTTTTTGGAAGTAAATCCGTACAAAATCTAAAAAACTATCTATTTTCGTAGATTAAACCCATCTTATGAAAAAAAATGTTAAGTTTTTTTGCTTAGTATAGTGGCAGATCGATCGATCTCACTCTGCAAATATTGAGAAATAGCTGGAATGCGATCGGCGCGATCTGTCGAACTGAGAGATTTTTGCTCTAGAGAATAGTTGAAATTAAAAGTGATTTTGTGCCGTTGCGAAAACTAAAAATCTCTTAAAAAATGTAAAATAACTTAAAAAAATAATTCGATAAAGCAACAAATATTAATAAATTATTTTCTTTAAACGGATATTAAGGAAATTCGATCTAGAATTTATACAAAGAATTAATGCTTATAATCAGGACAGGATTGTTAATCTAATAAAAAGTTTTTTAATCCACCTTAACAAAAACAATAGTAAAACCTATCAAGTATCTAGTGATGCCCCGAATACTCGTAATAGACGACGATCCAGCAATTTCAGAATTAGTATCCATTAATTTAGAAATGGCAGGTTATGATGTTAACCAAGCCGAAGATGGAATTAAAGGTCAGGCTTTAGCAGTACAATTACAACCAGACTTGATCGTGCTAGATCTGATGCTGCCGAAAGTAGACGGTTTTACAGTCTGCCAACGCTTGCGTCGAGACGATCGCACTTCAGACATTCCCGTATTGATGCTAACAGCCCTAGGTCAAACCCAAGACAAAGTAGAAGGTTTCAACGCTGGAGCTGACGACTATTTAACAAAACCCTTTGAAGTCGAAGAAATGTTAGCGAGAGTGCGCGCTTTACTAAGACGTACCGATCGCATTCCCCAAGCAGCCAAACACGCAGAAATCTTAAATTACGGCCCGTTAACCTTAATTCCCGAAAGATTTGAAGCGATTTGGTTCGATAAAACAGTAAAACTAACTCATTTAGAGTTTGAATTACTCCATTGTTTGCTACAGCGTCACGGTCAAACCGTTTCCCCCAGCGAAATACTCAAAGAAGTTTGGGGTTACGACCCCGATGACGATATCGAAACGATCCGAGTGCATATCCGCCACTTAAGAACCAAACTAGAACCCGATCCGCGCCATCCTCGTTTCATCAAAACCGTTTATGGTGCTGGTTATTGTTTGGAGTTACCTAGCAACGACCAATTAACGGCAGATGCAAATCTGGCCAGTGCCTGAAATCGATCTAGCGATCGGCAGTAACGCCAGGATACCATACCTAAAATCGTCCCTGTCGTTATCGCTACTTTCAAAATACAATAAGACTTAAAGCAAGCCCAAAAAATTATACATCGGGCTGCTTAATTTTTTAAAAGTAACTTATAAATTCGCTGCGATCTCTCGATGCTGCAAAATTGATTAAATTCGATCGTAGTATGAAGTTAGTCTTTAGAGCGAGGGAAAATGAAAATATACAGACTGCCAGTATTATCAGATAATTACATTTTTTTACTGCACGATCGCGAAAATAATACAGCAGCAGTAGTCGATCCTGCTTTATCAGAACCAGTATTAAATAAATTAAAAGAATTAAATGCCGAATTAGTCGCAATCTTTAACACTCACCATCACGGCGATCACGTTGGCGGAAATCAAAAATTAAAAGAGCATTATCCCAACATAACTATTTACGGAGGAGAAGAAGATCGCGGCAGAATACCAGGACAACAAGTATTCTTAAAAGAAGGCGATCGAGTTGAATTTGCAGGACGCAGCGCGCAAATATTTTTCATTCCGGGCCATACTCGCGCCCATATTGCCTATTATTTTCCACCCAGTCAAGCTGAAGAAACGGGGGAATTATTTTGCGGAGATACGATCTTTGCCGGAGGTTGTGGCAGACTTTTTGAAGGCACTCCCGCTCAAATGGTAGAATCGATTTCTAAATTGCGAAAATTGCCCGATAACACGCGCGTTTGGTGCGCCCACGAATATACTCTCAACAATCTTAAATTTGCTCTGAGTGTGGACGGTGACAACCCCGATCTCAAAAATAGATACGCCACAGTAGAAGCCGATCGCCGCCAAGATATACCTACAGTACCGTCTTTATTGGGTACCGAAAAGTTGACTAACCCATTTTTACGCTGGGATACTCCCTCAATGCAAAAAGCGATGAATGCTACGGAAGCGGCAACGGTTTTTGGTCGTCTGCGAGGGAAGAAGGATAATTTTTAAACGGTTTCGGGAGCAAGGGAATGATTATTTTTGATAAACAAGTTTTAATTAATAAACTCCCGATGCTTCCCATCGATCCTATTTACCAGAAGCGATCGCCTCAGAAGAAGATTTTTGCTGTGATGATGGTGCTAAAGAGTTCTCTTTTACTACTGTTGGCAAGACTTTAGCAAGTACTTCTAATTGATCTGGATTGAGATCTGCGATCGAATTACCTTTGAGAAGTCCCGAAAAATCTACAGGTAGTTTACCTAATTTGCGACGAAACTGAGGTGTGAGACTTTCTCTTTTATATATTTCAGCACTACGATACCAAGTTCGATACAGCCATAAAGAACTTACTAAGAGAATAAAACCATCAAAAGCAAATTGGCATGGTAGGGGTAATTTAACAATTTCGGTTCTTCCTCCGTAAATAAAGAAGAAATTAAAAGCGACGAAAGTGGAAATGGAAAACATTCGATGTCTGACTTGCTGGCTGGTAATATCGGGTTGTTGTTTTTTGAAGTAGGAAAATAAATTCTTTTCTATTTTTATACAAAGCCAACAAGCGATCGCGACGAACATAGCTAAGGTATAGGGTACGGCAATAAATTTAGGAACGTTAATTTTTGTATCGAACAAATAAAATCCTGGTTCTAAAATTTTGCTGGCTAGATTTACTTCATGATGCCAAATTCCAGAAAAATAATAATCCCAGTTTCCAGCATATAAAAAGAAATAACTAAAGAAACCAATACAAAGACCTAAATAACCGTAATGAACTAATCTCCGTCCTGGTTTTTTGATATTTTCCCAATAAGATTTTTCTGCATCAATATCCATGCAGCTGGATTTACAATTGATACAGTTACTTTTTTCTTCGCCAGTTTCTGGGTCGATAATGCGACACATAGATTGACTAATATTATTGGCAGATTTAATATTCCCTTTACTACCTAATAAACCTCTCGGCCCGATTAATACTGTTTGCACCACACCCAGAGGACAAACATAATGACACCAACTTCTACCACCATAGAGAGCGACGACTATTATTGCCGATAAAATAGTGAGAATGAAAAAAATTCCTAATGCGATTCGATCGGAATTAATTAAGAGGATTCTGGCATTCAAACCGATAAATAATAAAGCAAATTGAACGTAGAGGTGATTGTTAACTAACCAATGATTTTTTTTGATATTTAATAATGGCTTTAAGCCTAATGCTACGCTAATTTGGGAAACAAAATATAGCGGACAAATTCGTCGCCAAGCATCGTGTCCTAATACGAAGATAATTAAAATAGCACTGGGAATGACTTTACCCCAGAAAATTCTTGTAGCGATCGGATAGGTAGTATCTACGACGCATTCGGATTGGATTTTAATGCATTTAGATGGATCGTCTGCTATTGGGTTGCGAAGTGGGCTAATTAAAGCATTTGGATCTGTTAGGTAATGGGAAATTGGATCGTAAAACAGGGATAAAATTAATAGCAACCAACCGATGAGAATAAACCATCTTAGGTAATGCATTTTTTTTTCTGAAATTTGACTTATCATTTTTTCTTCTTTTAATTTGAATCTAATCTTTTTAAGTTTTTTGGTGGTTATTTAAGAGGCAAGTTTGAGTTAAACAATCTCGATATTATCGAAATATTTAAGTTTGAAAAGATTTCAAAGATAAATTTGAAATTATCAATTGGTGGGAGTTAAATAGAAATATTTTCATTTCCCGAACCGTCTTTTTATGAGATTGTTTTGGCAGTCTTTTACCCAATAATAGTTATTTTTATCTGAGAAAACAACTACTTATTTATACTTAAGGAATAAATTCACTGAAACTTTAAATACTAAGCGATCGCGATCGCTATTAATAATTGACTTAGATTATTAGTTGTGAAAATATCGATTTTAAAAATCGAAAAACCATTACTTAAACTTCTTCATTACAACTTTAAATAACTAGACAAACAGAAAAATGCGATCGATCGATTAACAACTTTTTCCAATGCCTGCTTGTATTTATTAAACTCTTAAAGTATAATTATATGTTTGGACAAAAAAATAAAAACCGAACCAATATAGTCACAACAAAAAAATGGCCAAACAGCGAGTACAAGTTTTATTAAATCAGGGTGTTACCAAACTAGGTAAAAGAGGAGATCTCGTAGATGTTGCTCCTGGTTACGCTCGTAACTATTTAATCCCTCAAGGTATTGCAACTGTAGCGAGTCCGGGGATAATCAAACAAGTAGAGCAAAGAAGAGAAAAAGAACGTCAAAGAATTCTGGCCGTCAGAGAAGAAGCAGAATCGCGCAAAGTTGCTTTAAAAACAGTCGGCCGCTTTACAATTCGCAAACAAGTTGGAGAAAAAGATGCCATATTTGGAACGGTGACAACTCAAGAAGTAGCCGATCTAATTAAACAAAATGCGGGACTAGATGTAGATAAAAGAGGAATCACCCTCCCCGAAATTAGTAAAATCGGATTTTATCAAGCAGAAATTAAATTACATCCAGAAGTTACGGCAACAATCGAAGTTCAGGTCGCTCCTCTTTAAAAAAATAGCCAGTAGTGAGTATTTAGTAGCAACCAAAGCTCACTACTTCGATCGATGCTATAACGTACTCGAATCGAGACTTTTTGCTTCTCCTGGAGAAAGGGGTAAATGCATACCACACTCTTGTTTGAGACCTTTAAAGCGAGTATCTCTTTCGTCGTCGTCTTCGGGGGTAATCGGACGGCTAGAGTGCCAATCTCCTATAGTAGCGTATCCTTTGTCAAATAAAGGATGGTAAGGTAGATCGTGAGCTTGAAGATATTTATATACCTCTTTAGAACCCCAATTGAGAATTGGCAAAATTTTATATTGTTCCCCTTGTTTGCCAACTACTTGCAAGTTTTTGCGATGATTGGTTTGATTTTTACGCAACCCAGCAAACCATACTTTAGCATCTAATTCTTTTAATGCTCTTTGCATCGGTTCGACTTTGCGGATGCGATCGTATAAATTTAAAGATTCTAGATCGTTCTTTTCCCACAGTTTGCCATATATGGCTTCCATTCTTGCCGGAGTGATCGAAGATTGATAAACTTTTAAGTTAAGATCGAGTCTTTGGCTTAGTTCTTCGGCAAATAGATAAGTTTCTGCCGGTAAATAGCCAGTATCGATCCAAACAACCGGAATATCGGGAATTATACGAGTTACCAAATGTAGCATCACAGCAGATTGAATGCCGAAGCTAGTACTCATCATTAAACCGTCTGTGAAGTTTGCTGCTGTCCACTCGACGATTTCTGTAGCTTTGGCTTCTGCTAATTTGTGATTTACTACTTCTAGATCCATTGCAATTGCTTCTGCTCGGCGATCGCTCAGATCTGGATTTAGTTGTAGCATTTTGAGATTGCTTCCTTTTACTTTAATTTTTTGGTCTTGGCCGGAGATAGTCGATCTATAAAATTTTTAGCTTATTTATTTTTAAATACTATTAAACCATATTTGGGCTTAATTTATTGTTCGGCGATCGCTGCTTGATGTTAGTAAATTTTGACATACTTCTCTTTTTTTGCCGCTGGCTTAGTTTTGATGTCAAATTGTATGATACCTCGGTTTTTTTGTAAAGTCTATTTGCTTGGCTAGGTTTGAGATTTGTCGAGTTTCAATCAATTCCCCCAGCGATCGCCCTCGAGTTTGGCTTATTAAGAACTTTCAATATTTGGTTATAAAAATTAACGTTTAGAAGAGCTTGCCCTCTTCTCAAAATAGATTTAATTATTTTAGTCTTGATAAAATTAAACTTTAATTGCCCGACAAACTTCAAAAAATTGTGGATATTTTAAAGCTAAATCGGGTGGGAAAACGAATAATTTTAAATAGTTTCATATTTACAAAACTACAGTTTGTTTGCTATTTGGTTTTTCGGTTAAAATTTTTGAAATTACGGAATTACCTAAGCTTTTAGCAGAATTCAATAATTGAACTGTTTTAGTAGAGAATTGATAGTATTTTAATTTAACATTATCTCCTAACATAATTAAATCACCAACTTTAAGCTGATGAGATAAATGGCGTTGTTTGTTAATGATTAATCCGTTAGTGCTTCTTTTTCCTTTAAGATCGCCATCATAAATCCAAAAACTCAAATCCTCTCGTTCTGTTGCTTCCTTTTTAAGGATGGTAGCGTGATAGCGAGATACTTGGCGATCGAAGATAACTATAGAATTTTTAGAAGATCGCCCCACCGAATAAATTTCTTGGTTGAGAGTAATAATTCTTTGCCCTTTGCTATCCTCAATCGCTAAAACATGCTCGAATTGTTTGTGCAATGAATTCATATTTCTCCTGACTCCCTCCAAAATTACTCAGTTTTATCTTAATATCTTAGTTATATATTGACCCATAAAATCATAAAATAGATCGCTTTAGCTTAAAGATTCGGTAGATAGGAGACAAAATTAAGAAAATATACTGATAGCAATCTCAATTTTGTCTCGGGCCAAAATAAATATCGTTAGTCTTCAACTAATTCACAAAACTACTTTTGCTAGATTGGCTGTTGTTTTTTCAGTTTGACAACAAAAATCGGATTTAATATAGTTAATAACTATATTTATAATAAACTTTGCAAATCAGCAATTAATTGAGGAGCTTGTCGAAGACCTTCAATTCTTTTAATTGGTTTGCCCCCTTTAAATAAAACTAAAGTAGGTAAAGCTTCAATTTGATAATCCGAAGCGAGTTGAGGATACTTTTCGGTGTCGATTTTGACTACTTGTAAGCGATCTTTCATCTTAGAACCGACCTCCTCTAAAATCGGCGACATCATTTGACAGGGGCCGCACCAAGTAGCATAAAAATCAACTAAAACCGGGCGATCGGCACTAGCGAGAAGTTCGCTAAAACTAGAAAAATTTTTTTTAACTGCCATAGCAATAATTTTAGTAAGCTATCTTAACTAGTTTAATTATTGCAGTTTTAAAATGCGATCGACTTTAATTTGCTTATTTTTTACAGGGCGATCGAGCATACCATAAACTGATTATGCTGCAAATAAAAACAGGAGAAACGATCGATGTATTCGATGGATGGAAAAGTAGCAATTATCACTGGAGGATCTCGAGGTATCGGGGCATCTGTAGCCCTAGCTTTAGCTAAAATAGGCGCGAAAGTGGCAGTAAACTACGCTCGTTCTGCAACAGCGGCCGAATCGATAGTTGAAAAAATTAGACAAAGCGGAGGAGAAGCGATCGCCATAGCCGCAGATGTATCCCAAGCAGAAGCAGCAGATCGATTGGTACAGCAGACAATAGAAAAATTCGATCGGGTCGATATTTTGGTTAACAATGCCGGAATAACTCGAGATACCCTCTTAATGCGAATGAAGCTCGAAGACTGGCAAGCAGTAATCGATCTCAATCTTACCGGAGTTTTTCTCTGTACCAAAGCAGTTAGTAAAATAATGCTCAAACAAAGAAGCGGCAGAATTATTAATGTTAGTTCCGTGGCAGGACAGATGGGTAACCCGGGTCAAGCTAATTATAGTGCGGCCAAAGCAGGGGTAATCGGTTTTACTAAAACAGTCGCTAAAGAACTGGCTTCGCGAGGCATAACCGTCAACGCCGTTGCCCCCGGTTTCATTGCTACGGATATGACTGCCGACCTCAAATCGGAAGAAATTATCAAATTCATTCCTTTAAAAAGATACGGTCAACCCGAAGAAGTAGCAGGTACGATCCGCTTTCTAGCCGCAGATCCAGCAGCAGCCTACATCACAGGACAGGTATTTAATGTCGATGGCGGAATGGTAATGGCCTGAACGATCGGACGTTCGGAAAACCCTACTTTAGCACTCAATGGGTTCGAGTGCTAAATTTAGCAATAGCTACAGAATAACTAAAAAGAATATGGCAAAAATTGTTTCTTTTAAAGAAGAATCTAGAAGAGCTTTAGAACGAGGTATCAATGCCCTAGCCGACGCAGTTAGCGTAACCTTGGGGCCCAAAGGTCGCAATGTTTTATTAGAAAAGAAATTTGGTGCGCCCCAAATAGTTAACGATGGGATCACCGTGGCCAAAGAGATAGATTTAGAAGATCCCCTAGAAAATACCGGAGCAAAACTAATTCAAGAAGTAGCTTCGAAAACTAAAGATCTCGCCGGAGATGGGACTACTACAGCAACAGTAATCGCCCAAGCACTGATCCGAGAAGGCTTAAAAAATGTAGCAGCAGGAGCAAACCCAGTCGGTTTGCGTCGCGGTTTAGAAAAAACCATTAATTATCTAGTTGGAGAAATAGAAGCGGTAGCTAAGCCCGTCGAAGGAGATGCGATCGCTCAAGTAGCTACAGTTTCTTCTGGTAACGACGAAGAAGTCGGCAAAATGATCGCCGAAGCAATGGAAAAAGTAACTAAAGACGGAGTAATTACCGTAGAAGAATCTAAATCTCTGACAACCGAATTAGAAGTAGTTGAAGGGATGCAGATCGATCGCGGCTATATTTCCCCTTATTTCGTTACCGACGGCGAAAGACAAATAGTAGACTTTGAAAATGCTGCTATTCTCATCACCGATAAAAAAATCGGTTCGATCGCCGAATTAGTGCCAATTCTTGAAAAAATTGCCCGCGAAGCAAAACCTTTATTAATTATCGCCGAGGATATCGAAGGAGAAGCTTTAGCAACTCTAGTCGTCAATAAAGCTAGAGGTGTTTTAAACGCAGCAGCGATCAAAGCTCCCGGATTTGGCGATCGTCGCAAACAAATGTTAGAAGATATTGCTGTTTTAACTGGCGGTAGAGTAATTTCCGAAGATGTCGGCCTTTCTTTGGATAAAGTATCTCTGGATATGTTAGGTAAGGCTCGCAAAATTACGATCGATAAAGAAAGTACCACGATCGTCGCTGAAGGAGATCACTCTCAAGACGTACAAAAAAGAATCGCTCAGCTTCGCAAACAATTAGAAGAAACAGACTCTTCTTACGACCAAGAAAAACTACAAGAAAGAATTGCCAAATTAGCTGGCGGTGTTGCTGTAATTAAAGTCGGTGCGGCTACTGAAACCGAACTAAAAGATCGCAAACTTCGCATCGAAGACGCTCTTAACGCTACCAAAGCGGCAGTAGAAGAGGGAATCGTTCCTGGAGGAGGTACTACTTTAATTCACCTCGCTAAAAAATTAGTTGAGTTTAAAAATAGTTTGAGCGATCCCGAAGAGAAACTGGCTACCGATATCCTCGCTAAGGCTTTAGAAGCACCTCTGTGTCAATTAGCTAATAATGCCGGACAAGAAGGAGCGATAATCGTTGAGAAAGTCAGAGAAACCGAGTTTAACGTCGGCTACAACGCTCTTACTGGCGAATACGAAGATTTAATCGCCGCAGGTATTATCGACCCCGCTAAAGTAGTCAGATCCGCAGTTCAAAATGCTGCCTCGATCGCCGGAATGGTCTTAACTACAGAAGCTTTAGTAGTAGAGAAGCCCGAAAAAGAAGCACCAGCTCCCGACATGGGCGGCATGGGCGGCATTGGCGGCATGGGCGGCATGGGTATGGGCGGCATGGGCGGCATGGGTATGATGTAGTCCTTAACGCCTTTTTAGCCCCAATTAAACTAACGATCGCTTTTGGATCTAAAAAATAGATTTCAAGAGCGATCGCTCTAAGTAGTTAGTAATTTTTAGTTGTAATAATTATAAAATTAACTGACTATTTAGTTACTTTGTGGACTAAAGCCATAACTTCGCTGCGACTTAATTTTGCTCTGCCCAATGCGAGAACGTCTAAAGTACCGTGAGCTAAAGTCAGGGGAATTTGACAAAAATCCAGAGCCGGGCCTTTTGGTAAAGATTTAGTATAAGTATCGGCTAAAGAAAGGTTATAGCGAGCGTAAGCTTGCATATCTTCTGCACTCCAACCTGGTGGAAAAAAATCTACGCCGCGATCGAGATCTTCGAGGTGGTTGCGGAGGATATTTACTGCTTGCAAACCGCGACCGAAACCAATTGCGTGGCTGCGATTAGTCTGAGTATTATCGTACCAAGCCCACAAGTCAGAAAGCAACAAGCCCACCGCTCCAGCGACGCTAAAAGTATAGCGATCTAAATCGGATTTATTTTCAATTTTCCAATTAATTTCCGCCCAATAAGCCATGCGATCGGCCATTGCTGCAGTCGCATCCCAAATTCTCGGAGCGATGCTAGGATCTGGCAAAATCGCCCATTCTCCCACCCGATAGCTGACTTCTGGCAGCACTAAAGCATGACTTTCTAACCCTGCTGAAAAGTCTTCTATCTTTGAGTTTTCTACTCCCGATTGTAAGTTTAAGCTAATGGTTCGCAACAATTTTGCTTTAGTAGCATTATCGAGATCGGCATGATCTTCAATTTCGTCGATCGCCCGCATACAAAGATATGCCGAGACTACTGCTTCGAGCAAGCCTTTTGGCAAACGGCTTATGGGAATGTAAAAGGTTCTGCTAGTTTTTTGTAAGATATCTAATGCATTTTTTCGTAAATTCATTCATTTAACTCCTCACGCCATTTATTTGCGATCTATAAGTAATACGTTGGTTTATCGTACTATCTAATTTAACTATTCTTAATTGAACTTCCCGAAAACGAAAACTCGGATAAATTATGCGATATTTATTAAGAATAGTCAAAAATAATTTTTTTGGCTGAGAATCTCGGCGATCGTACTAATGCCTTCGAGCTAACAAGTTCGACTCTACAAGAATAATAGATCTACTTACGGCAAAAACGATCGCTCGTGCCAAAATAAATCGACGATCTGAAATGCTTGCGATCGCTCGGGAGCGATCGAATAGAAAAATATTAGTTATTTTAAGATTTTATTGTCAGCGAATTACACGGATCGATCGGTCATGATGTTACGCGTTTGGGAAACCCCGCACCTTTAGGTCGCAATCGGGCCAACAGTAGCCTGTTTTAACAGGCTGTGAACATTGCCGATCGTTTATTGGATGAGCTATAGTATCCCTATGACTCAAACTATTAACGTATCCTGTAAGCTTCAAGTTCCGCCAGAAATAAGACCAGATATCGATAAAACTCTGGTTAAGTTTGCTGAGGCTTGTAATCGCATTTTGGATACGGCATTGATGGAAAACGAGAAGAATACAACTAAGTTGCATCACTTGGTTTACAAACCAGTTAAAGATGCTACGGGGTTGAAAGCTAACCACGTTTGCCAAGCTATCCGTAGGGTCGTAGGAAACCTTAAAGCTACTTATAAAATCAAGAAGTTTAGACCTACTAGCATCAGCCTCGATGTTCGTACATTTAGATACGAACCAGAAACCGAAATAGTCGGTATAACTTTGATTACTGGTAGAAAGAAATTCTCTCTTGCGATCGGCAACTATCAAAGAGGTTTGCTTAAAGGTATTGTCCCTACTGCTGCTACTTTGGTTAAACGCAAAAATGGAGACTATTACATCCAGATATGCGTTAATATTCCCACTCAGCCACCTGGTAAAACACCAAAAACTATTGGTGTAGATCTTGGTCGCCGCAGTATCGAGGCAACATCGACGGGAAAAACCTGGAGCGGAGAGCAACTTAACAAAGTTAGGGATAAGTATAGTCGAGTCAGGGCTGGCGTTCAAAGCAAATGCACTAAGTCGTCGGCGCGTCGCCTTCTTAGACGGCTCTCTGGTAGAGAACGTCGGTTTCAAAATTGGGTTAACCATAATATATCGAAACAGCTTGTAGCCGAGGCTAAAAATATCGTTGCTGCTTTGGTTTTTGAAGATCTGACTAACATTAGAAGATCTCTTAATAAAAAGCCGCGCACCAAGCAGGAGAGACGAAAAACAAATAACTGGGCATTTTACAGCTTGAGGCTGCATACAGCATACAAAGCTAAAATAGCCGGAGTGGAATTGTTGGGAGTACCACCAGCATATACCAGTCAAACTTGCGCCAGATGCCACCACATACATCCCGTCAGAGGTAAGTCCTATCGTTCGGGAGAAAGTTTTAAATGTGGCAATTGTGGCTGGTCGCATAATGCAGATATCAATGCTGGGATAGTAATCTCTCAATTGGGGGCCGCAGTAATCGACCCTGGAAGCTCGGTATTAACTTGTCAATTAGGGGGGCAAATGTCTCTCTTCCCGATAGGTTCGTACTAGGGCTAAAGCCCCGTAGCTTTAGCTAGGGGTGTGTTACAGGTGAAACTACCAACAAATTTTTAAAGCTTCAAAGGAGATAATTGGATCTGTTTCAAATAAACCGCCTATATTATTTCCTTAAATAATTGCTAGCGATCTCTTTTTTTCTTAAACTGTTAAAAAATATTATGAAAGCTTGCCAAAAATTATAAGTAATGCATTTTAAAGTTTTTCAATTTTTATCTCAGTACTACTGAGTATTTTTTTAAACACGGTTCTTTTAGTATTAATACTAATTATTTAGATTAGTAATTCAAAATTTTTTTCCAATAAGAAAAAGCTATTTGCTTTTTCTTATCAATAGCGATAGATTTATTTACGTGGACTGGTTCTTAATTTTTTCTTAAACATTTGAGAAAACCTGTTTGCCAAATCAGGGAAAATGTTAAAAACTTTCCTTATTTCCAGGAGCGACTCTTTCTTAAAAACACGGAATGAGTTTGAATCCTTCAGTTCTAAAAAATACTCGAATTTGCCTTAATTATTGAGGTTATAGCGAGGATAATACTTGGTTTTTGCTTGAAATTTAACAGTTCAAGTTAGATTTTATTTGGCAATTTACACAGATCGATCGCTTTTTTGCTTTGGTAATTGAAGCGGCTAATTTTGCTGCGAATAGTTCTAGATATTTCGTGTATATTTTAAAATTTTACAGGAGAAAAAGAATGAACAATAACGAACTGATACAAGAAAAT
>CAYWIH010000134.1:0-3370 GCA_964458305.1 uncultured bacterium
TCGATGGTAAGTTATGGAGTAGCTTTCGTAGTAGGAGATTTCGTCCTCAAACCAGGAATAGCTCGTCCCCGTCCAGATCCAGAGTTAATTAATGTAGTTGGCTCTCCTGGCGGTTTTACGATGCCTTCTACTTTCGCAATAATTTACACCTCGACCCTAGGTTTTATCTTAATATTGGCATTAGTAACAAACAAACAATCTAAACCAGTAAGATTAGCTATTGCAGCAATTTGTGGTTTACTAATACTAATTGGTGGAACTGCAAGGGTAACTTTAGGAGCGCACTGGCCGAGCGACGTAATCTTAGCTTATTTGGTAGCCGGGATGTGGGCATTATTCTTAATAGAAGTAGTTCTTCCGAAGTTAACTAAAGCGATCGGCCCGAAAGACAATCGAGCCTCTTCTTTAGAGAGAGAAGAATCAAACGAAAAAGTAAAATACTAAGACAATAAATCGATGATACTGTTGGCAGAGATTGAGATTGAAATAAACTTTAGCGATCGCGATCTTAACAGCCAACAGTATTTTTAAATAGATCGCAATCTTATATTAATTAACAATGACGAATAAACAGAACAAAAATAGATTTGAAATCCCAAAAATAGGGACATACCTGGTATTAATGGTAATTTTCTTTCTATTGACAACTTTTCCAGCACTTGCCGCCGAAACAGGAGGATTTAATCCGCAAGAATGGTTGCGAAACGCTTTAGTCCAAATTCAAAATTTAGGAGCGATCGGAGCAATTGTATTTATATTGCTTTATATCGTTGCTACTGTTGCTTTTCTTCCCGGATCGATCCTTACTTTAGGGGGAGGATTTGTTTTCGATGTAGTTTTCGGTTCGATTTACGTTTTTGTTGGCGCGACGATCGGCGCGATCTTGGCTTTTTTGATCGGAAGATACGTAGCTAGAGGTTGGGTTGCTAACAAAATTCAAGGAAATCAAAAATTTGCAGCTATCGATCGAGCTGTGGGCAAAGAAGGCTTGAAAATAGTACTTTTAACCCGATTGTCCCCCATATTTCCCTTTAATTTACTCAACTACGCTTACGGAATTACAGGAGTTTCCCTCAAAGACTACGCTTTAGGATCGATCGGCATGATACCCGGGACGGTAATGTACGTTTATATCGGATCTTTAGCCGGAGATATCGCCACGATCGGCACGGGAACTCAACCAGAAGCAGATCCTCTGCTGCAATGGGGAATTCGCATCATCGGTTTTATAGCTACCGTAGCCGTAACGGTGTATATTACTAAACTGGCTCGCAAAGCATTAAGCCAAGCTGTTTCAGAATAATTTTTTAACGCCATCGAGATCGCTATAGTTAAATAAGTAGTAAAAATAATTGTATTATGGCAGTAGAGTACGATTTAGTAATTATTGGTGGCGGATCGGGAGGATTGGTTGTTGCTTCGGCCGCAGCACAATTAAAAGCTAAAGTAGCTTTAGTAGAAAAAGATCGTCTCGGTGGAGATTGTCTTTGGCACGGTTGCGTACCCAGTAAATCATTAATTCACGCCTCGAGAGTAGCTTATCAAGTAAAAAATAGTTCTCATTTCGGTATTTATAACGATATTTCTGAAATTAATTTTGCCGAAGCTAACAGCCACGTCCAACAAGTAATTAAAGCGATCGAACCTCACGACTCCCCAGAAAGATTTAGAGGTTTGGGTGTAGAAGTAATTTTCGGCGACGGTAAATTTATCGACGGACAAACTTTTGAAGTCGACGGCAGAAAGCTCAAAGCCCGCAACTTCGTCATTTCTACCGGATCTCGTCCGGCCACTCCCACTATTGCTGGTTTGCAAGAAGCAGGATATTTAACTAACGAACAAGTTTTTTCCCTGCAAAATAGACCATTATCTTTAGCTGCGATCGGCGCGGGCCCGATCGGATGCGAACTAGGACAGGCTTTTCATCGTTTGGGTAGCGAAGTGACTATTATTTCTAGCCGCGATCGCATTCTTCTTAAAGAAGATCCAGAAGCAGCCAAAGTAGTTGAAGAACAATTAGCATCTGAAGGAATTAAAATCGTTAAAAACGCTCGAGTCGATCGAGTAGAAGTTATCGACGGTAAAAAATATCTCTATGCAGGAGATGAAAAAATTGTCGCCGATGAAATTTTATTTTCTGCTGGGAGAACTCCGAATGTCGAAAGTCTCAACTTAGAAGCAGCAGGGGTAGAATACGATAAGGAAGGAATTAAAGTTAGCGAAACCCTCCAAACTACTAACGCCAAAATATACGCTTGTGGGGATGTAATTGGCGGCTATCAATTTACTCACGCAGCAGGCTACGAAGCAGTAGTAGTGATTCAAAATGCTCTATTCGGTATTTTACCTTTTCTTAAGAAAAAAGTAGATTATCGAGTAATACCTTGGGCTACTTTTACCGATCCAGAATTAGCTCGAGTCGGTTTGACCGAAGAAGAGGCTAAGGAAATTTACGGAGAAGAAGATGTATTTGCTTTAAAGATTCCTTTTGCTGAAGTCGATCGCGCTCGAGCCGAAGCCGCTACTGTTGGCTTTAATAAAATAATAACTCGAGGTGATGGCGAAATTTTAGGCGCGCATATGGTCGGCCCTTCCGCAGGTGAGTTAATTCACGAAATTGTTTTAGCAATGTCTAACAATCTCAAAGTCTCAGCCCTGACTGGCATCCATATTTATCCTACCCTTTCAGAAGCTAACAGCAAAGCCGCATTACTGCTCAAAAAGCAAAGTTATGCCAAAAATACCCGATTGCAAAACATTTTAACTAATGTATTTAAATTGTTGCGCTCGGTCGCTAGTTAAACAGACACTATATTAAATGAATTTTGTCAACGATACTCGCTAAATTATTTTGAATCTCCTGCCATTGACTCGGAAATTTTTGCGGCTTATATACTTCTAAAGCAGCTCGATAAGCGGCGATCGCCTGTTCGATATTTTCAACTCGATCGCCCGCGATCCGATTACAATAAGCATTACCGAGATTATTTTGCACCTTAGCCCAAGATACGGGAAATGCTCGGCGATCGGTCGCTCCTAGAGCAGCTCGATAGGATGCGATCGCTTGTTCGATATTTTCAGCTCGATCGCCCGCGATCCTTTCTAAATAAGCATCCCCTAACTCGATCTGAGTCTCTAACCAAGAATAACGGGATAAACCTTGACAATTGTAAGCCTCTAATGCTGTTTTATATCCTGAAATTGCCATTTCAATATTATTAGCCCTTTCGCCACAAATGCGTTTGTTATAGACATTAGCTAAATTATTTTGGATTTTCGCCCAATACATCGGTAAAGTTCGACGAATATTTGCATCTAAAGCAGCTTGATAGGATGCGATCGCATTTTCGATATTTTCAGCTCGATCGCC
>CAYWIH010000134.1:3470-14006 GCA_964458305.1 uncultured bacterium
AAAGCAGCTTGATAGGATGCGATCGCATTTTCGATATTTTCAGCTCGATCGCCATAAACTCTCTCTAGATAAGCATTACCGAGATTATTTTGAATCTCCACCCAGTACTTAGGAAATTTTTCGTAAGTATATACTTGTAAAACCGAACGATAACCCCCGATCGCAATTTCTAAGTTATTACCCCGATTACCTAAAGGAAAATTATGAATACAACGACTGAAAGCATTAATTAATATCGCTAAATTACTTACTTTCTTCCAGTTTCCCGAAAAAAAGGCATTTTTCGACCATTTTTGTAAAATAAGCGCGAAACGAGCGTCTAGCTTGTCTTGATGTCGCAGCAAAATTGGATATATATCTTGAGGTTTATTGTAATTTTCTCCCTGTGCTTGTAAAATTTTAAATAAAACATGAAGATATTCCTTTTCTTCTCTTACTGAAGACGACTTAAATAATTTTACTGAGCGAGTATTTTTTGCATTAAACCAATTAAACATGGCCTGATTATTATTTGATTTTACTTATTTTCATTAAAACATTCTCAATAATATAGAGCAAATATATAGAAATTAAGAGATTTAAGTTATGTATAGTACTAATAATAAAACAATCTTACTGGTTCAAAATAAAATCGAGCAATTACAGTTATGGAAATCCGGCTTTTTTACTCAAAATTGCCAGGTTATATTTATCCCTCCCGAAGAAGCCGCAGTTGAAAAAATTATTGATGATTGTCCGATAGATTTATTACTATTAGATGTTAATGTCGGTACTTTTAATCCTTATATTTTTTGCCGCAAAATAATTCAAAAAAACTCCCGCTTGCAAGTAGTTTTAACCGATCGCAAACGCAAAACAATCTCCGATCTAGAATGGCAATGGGCGGCTTCCCAAGGTGCTAAAGATATAGTTTTAGGCTTGTCAAATAAAAGTCAACTGCCAACAGTTTTAAGAAGACTGTTTAGAGTTTTAGGTTGGCAGAATATTTATAACGAAGAAGCATTTGATAATTATTTAGAAACTACAGAATTACAAGAACAAGTAAGCGAACAACCGATCATTCATTCTCCTTGGGGAGAAAAAATAATAATCGATCGAGTATTTGCTAGAAACCTTTGTCATGAAATGTATTCGAGTGAAGATTTAGATATTAAAAATAGACGCTGGCGATTGCGAGTTTATAAAAAATGTTTTGTTGGACGAGAAGGGGTAAACTGGTTGTACAAACATTTACAAATTACTCGCCCCCAAGCCATTCAAGTCGGTCAAAAATTGTTAGAACAAGGTCACATTTTTCACGTACTTAAAGAACACGATTTTGAAGATGGTTACTTCTTTTATCGCTTTAGTATGGATGGATTTCCTTCTGAAAGAATCTTCTTTTAAATCGCTATTCTCGAAGGAAAAAGGTAAAAGTTGTCAATTGTTTTTTGTAACTCAAAATAAATGCGATCGGCTTGTGAATTATCAAATACTAAAACTTTTACCCCAAAATAAATCGATCGATTTTACTCGGACTGAATTTAAAAGTTTGAGTTGATTTTCGATCGAAAGGTATTTTGACAATGAAAAAGTTAACTATTTTAGTATCTAGTTTGTTAATTGTCTTAACATTTATTATTTGGATCGATCGGGAAAGATTTAAAAAAAACTTTTTTATTCAAAATATATATATTGCTCTAATATATGCTTTTGCGAGCTTTACTTGGTTAGATTTATTGTTTTAACTTGTAAATTAATTCTTTAGTGTAGTGCAGCAAAGATTATGTTAGACATTTGAACTTTCATTTTTAATTTAAAATCGGTGGTTTTTTTTATTTCTATTATTCCAGAGTTTAATAAGAAAACTGCCAATGTTATAAAGAAGCAATATAGATGCTGGTAAAAATATCCAATTCTCTAAAAATTCATTTTCGATCGTACTTCGATCGATATAGTAAATTAATGCTAATATTAAAATGATGAAATTCGATATTAGTGTGTCCATTTTTGCGATCTAATTTTTACTTTTTTATCCAGTCATAAATTTCATCTATTAAAATAATAAAAATCCATATCAAAATAAACTAACTTAATAACTACTTTATAAAAAGCTCATTATTGCTTAATTCAGGATTTATAAAAATAAAACCACCGCAAATAATTGCTACTATTCCAAAGACAAGATGTTTGATAATCCGATAATTAGATTTAATAAAAATTTACAGTATTTTTAGATTAAATCGTTTCAAGAGCGGACAAAGTTAAATTTTGTTGACTTTAATTACTTTTTTTTAATAAAAATAAATGCGATCGCCACTATTAAGTGAAAATATTGTTAGAGCAAGATAAAAAATAATAAGGAAAAGAATTATGAATACCGAAGCAGAAGCAAGAAAATTGGTAGCAGAACAAAGAGAACACGATCGCCTTTTACAAGAAGATATGCGCGAACGTGCCGAAGCAGAAATTACAGAACATAATATTCCCGAAGCAACCGCAGAAGAAGCCAGAGAATTAATAGCTGAAGAGAGAAAGCACGCCAAACACGTTAGAGAAAATATGTTACATCGTGCTAACGAACAAATGAACCAATAAACTAGAAAATCCTTCTAATTCTCTAATTTCAAAACTGCCATAAAAGCCTCTTGAGGAACGTCCACGGTACCGATCGCTTTCATGCGTTTTTTACCTTTAGCTTGCTTTTGCAGTAATTTTTTCTTCCGAGAAATATCACCACCGTAACATTTTGCTAAAACATCTTTACGCAATGCAGGAATGTGTTCGCTAGCGATTACTTTAGAACCGATCGCGGCTTGAATTGGTACTTTAAACTGGTGACGGGGAATTAATTCTTTGAGTTTTTCAGTTAAAGCGCGGCCGACATAATAAGCTTTATCGCGGTGGACGATAGTCGATAGAGAATCTACCGGATCGCCATTTACGAGAATATCTAACTTAACCAAAGTATTTTCTCGATAACCGAGTAATTGATATTCCATACTGGCATACCCGCGAGAACAAGATTTGAGGCGATCGAAAAAGTCGGTGACAATTTCTGCTAGGGGTAATTCGTAGATTAGTGTGGTGCGGTTGAGGGTAAAATATTTCATATCCTTAAAAATGCCGCGCCGAGTTTGACACAAATCCATTAAAGCACCGACGTAAGTTTCGGGAGTAATAACCTCTAAACGGACGTATGGTTCTTCAATTTTTTCTCTTTTTTGCGGATCGGGTAATTGACTGGGATTATCGATTTCTACTACTTCCCCATCGACTTTGGTAACGCGATAAATTACCGAAGGAGCGGTAGTAATTAAATCTAGATTGTATTCTCGCTCGAGTCTTTCTTGAACGATTTCCATGTGCAGCAAGCCCAAAAAGCCGCAACGGAAACCAAAACCCATCGCGGTGGATGTTTCCGGTTCGTAAGCCAGTGCCGCATCGTTTAGTTTAAGCTTTTCTAAAGCATCTCGCAAGTCTTCGTATTGGTCGGAATCTGTGGGGAACAAGCCACAAAATACCATCGGTTTGGCTTCTGTATAGCCCGGTAAGGCTTCGGGAGCGGGAGAAGCAGCTAAAGTAATGGTATCCCCAACTCGCGCGTCTTCTACGGCTTTTATCGCCGCAGCCAGATAACCCACTTCTCCAGCGTGGAGGCTTTCTACTTCAATTTGATTGGGGGATAAGACTCCTAACTCGTCGATTTGATATTCCTTTCCAGAAGCCATCAAACGAACCCGATCGCCTTTTTTAACTTCTCCATCCATCACTCGGAAATAGACGATTACACCGCGATAAGCATCGTAGTAGCTATCAAAAATTAACGCTCTGAGGGGTTTGTCTGTGGTATTTTCTGGCGGTGGGACTAAATGGACGATCGATTCTAAAATTTCGTTTACGCCAATCCCTTGTTTGGCAGAAGCTTCGATAATGCCGCTACAGTCTAAGCCTACTACTTCTTCGATTTCGTTAGCTACTCGTTCTGGTTCTGCCCCGGGAAGGTCAATTTTATTTAATACTGGAATGATTTCGAGGTCGTTTTCTAGTGCTAAATATACATTCGCCAGGGTTTGCGCTTCTACTCCTTGAGAAGCATCCACTACCAACAATGCTCCTTCACAAGCAGCCAAAGATCTCGATACTTCGTAAGAAAAATCTACGTGTCCGGGGGTATCGATAAGATTTATTACATATTCTTGACCGTCGCTAGCTTTGTAGTTCATTCTAGCGGCTTGGAGTTTGATCGTAATTCCCCGCTCTCTTTCTAAATCCATGTTGTCGAGGAATTGTTCTTTCATTTCCCTGCTGGCCACAGTACCAGTAAGCTGTAACATTCGATCGGCTAGAGTGGATTTACCGTGGTCGATGTGAGCGATAATAGAAAAGTTACGAATTCGAGAGACGGGAACCTCAGTCATAAAAAAAAAGTAGCTATTTTGGTAGTGAGTAACAAATAAAGTATGTTACTTAATTTATTGTAATACTGCTCGAGTGTAGGTAACACCCTCAAACGTTTTATGCTGAAAATAATACACTTTTAAAAATGCTCCTATTTAAAAGAATACTAGAATTGTAAAATTCATAATGCAACAGGATTTGGCAACGCTCATGAATAATAATACTGCCGATAAAATTGAAATTTCAATCAAAATAGATTCGGAATTGCTAAAGCAATTAGAACATCTGACTAACGATCCTTCGAAGATAATTGAAATGGCACTAAAACAGTGGCTCAGAGGAGAACGGGAAAGAGAGGACGATCTCGATCTTACTCGCAGTTTTAGGCGCAATCCTCCTTTACCTCCTAAAGGAGAATGGAATGATTGAGATCGCTCTCAATTGCTTCGAGATTGTCAATCTCGATCTATTTCAATAGAGTAGTGTAGTAGGAATTTTTTTCTTAATATAACTGTAGGTTAATGTTGCAGGAAGTTTCTTCAAAAAATCTTCCTGTTGAATTCTATGGTTTTGTAAAAGATTATACGATATGAAAGCCGATACTGCACCAGAAAATTTAATTTGGCAGCATTTAGGAGCTGAATTAGTATTCACTCAAGAAAGATCTGGCAAGTATTTATCCTTTTATTGGCAAGCTGCAGAAGAATACGGCTTGAAAAATGAAGAGGTAGTAAGATCTCCTTTAGAGAAAACTATAGCTCCAAAAAATATCGCAGATTACTGTCAGATAATTAAAAAAATTATCGAACAAAGAACCCCAGAAAAATGTTATTGTCTTTTTGAATATAGAGAGAAATTATTTTTATTCGAACTGATAGTTAGTCCGATTTTAAATCGCGAAGGTCATGCTGATTCCGTTTTGGCGATCGGACATCAAAAAAGCGAAAGCGAAGCAGAAATATTTATTAAAAAAACTACAGAAACTATTTCACCTGATTTTTATCGTAAGCTTCAATTACAAATAAGTGCCCGAATTTTTCGGAGTTTTGAAGTAGAAACTATTTGGCAAAACGCAGTAGATAAATTAGGGGAAGTAATGGGGGTCGATCGCTGCTCGATTTTGTCATACGATCCGGAAAAAAAACTCTTTAAAGTAGAAGCAGAATACTGTAAAAATTACTATAAATCGATGTTGGGAACTCAGTTATCTCAAGATTCTCAACTTCATTTAAAACAAGCAATTGATTGCGACAAACCGATTTCGATCGAACAATTATCCGACGATGAATATCAACAAAAATCAGTTTTAGTAATTTCAATTCGCGAACGCGATCGCCTCCATTGTTTGATCGATCTTCAGCAATGCGATCGACATCGCAACTGGACTCATTTAGAAATTCAATTTTTTCAAGAATTAGCAGATCGTCTGGGCTTCGCGATCGGACAAGTAAAATTATATCAAGAATTAAAACAAGCTAAAATCGAAGCTGAAGAAGCAAGCAAACTGAAAACTAGTTTTTTAACCAGTACTACTCACGAACTTCGCACCCCTCTAACCGGAATTATCGGCTTTCTTAAGTTAATTGTCGATGGGATGACAGATAGCCCCGAAGAACAACGAGAATTCATTCAAGAAGCTTATAAAAGTGCTTTGTATCTTTTAGATTTAATTAACGATATTCTCGATATTGCTAAAATTGAAGCGGGTAAATTAGAGCTAGATCTCAATGCTGTCGATCTTGCAGAATTATTAAATAATTTGGAAAATTTTACCCGACCTCAAGCACAAGCCAAAAATCTCAGCTTTGAAATCAACCGTCCTACTAACCTCACTCCCATAGTCTTGTTTAGCAATTATCAGCGACTTTTGCAAGTAATGTTAAATTTGGTCGGAAATGCGATTAAATTTACTGAAGAAGGGGGAATTTTAATTAATGCTGAAGTTCGCAAGAAAAAAATAATTTATCGCGATCGCGAATTTCCTGGCATAGTTAAAATTAGCGTAGCCGATACTGGAATTGGAGTATCTCTCGACCAACAAGAAAAATTATTCGAAAACTTTTTTCAAGTCGACGGATCGCGAACTAAATCTTACGGTGGTACTGGGTTGGGTTTGGGAATTTCTCAAAAATTAGTTGCAGCTATGGGTGGGGAAATATCTTTTTATAGTATGGGAGAAGGTTTAGGATCTACTGTAACTTTTAGCATTCCTCTCCATCATTTGCCAGTCATGGAAACTCTCCTATCTAGTAACGATTCTGTAGAAATGACTGGGTGAAATACTAGATTATAAATATTAACGCTACGATAAAAATAATCGACTAACTTTAGATAGAAACAAGGAAATTATGGCTTTAGCATTAACTTCTGAAAACGTAGAACAAGTTTTAGACGACTTACGTCCCTATTTAATGGCTGATGGTGGTAACGTAGAATTGGTCGAAATTGAAGGGCCGATCGTTAAATTGCGTCTTCAAGGTGCTTGTGGCTCTTGTCCGAGTTCGGCTATGACTCTTAGAATGGGTATCGAACGTCGTTTGCGCGAATTTATTCCCGAAATTGCTGAAGTAGAACAGGTTGTGTAAACTTTTAATTCTCTAGTTACTTTCTCAGTTATAATCGGCAAAGCTTACCAAGAAAAAATTTAAAAGTAGCTTGCTTTAAAGTATCAAAAATTTTAAACCAATTAAGTTTTGTGACCTGGCTAATTGAAGTCAGGTTTTTTTAGAACTTAGAACTCAGAAACGCTATTATTATTTAAAACACGGCAAACAAAGTCTACCATGTTTTAAAATTTTTCTGTTGTTACTTTGGCTATTCTAACCTTAGTTAAAATTAAGCAATTACTGAGAGGTTATTAGGGAACAAATCGGGTCTATTTTCTAATAAAGCAAATTGAGTTTGAACCGCCGCACCATTGCCATCGGGATCGAAAAATAACGCCCCAGTATTAATATCGTAAATGAAACGATGGGCTGCTGTAGTGGCACTAGAGCCAATATGAAGTAAACTCGGATCTAAACGTCCAGTTGTCAGTCCTCCGCCAAATCCAGCAGCAGAAACCCGAATTCGATCGTTATCTACCAGATTAAAATCGGTGATAGTATCAATTCCTTCATTAGGATTTAAGAATTGGAAAAAATCTTGAGCTGCACCACCAGTTAAAATATCATCTCCAGTGCCGCCAATTAGAGTATCGTTACCAAGTCTTCCGTTGAGAGTATCTCGACCTTGTGCGCCTTTGAGAAGATCGTTACCTACTCCACCATCAAGAATATCGTCACCATTTTTACCCCGCAAAGTATCGTTACCGCTAAGTCCTTGAAGAACATCATTATTGGCAGTTCCAGAAATATCCCGTCCCGGAAAAGGATTGCGAGGATCGTAACTGTTAGGTTCGATAATTAAAGGAACATCAAAAGAATTGGCAATATTTTCCCAAGGTACTAATTTGAAATTAGTGTTAAAGTTTTGTAATTCATCTTTATCGATCGCATCGGCAAAAACGGTTTGCGGATCGTTAACACCATCTTGAGTTACAAATAAACCATTAGGGAATAAAGGCCCCAAACCACTGCTGAGAACTGCTGCGCCATCAGATTGTTGCACTCCATCGATCGTTCCTCCAGTTGTCGAACTTTCCCCAACAAAAAAACTACCGAGGTAATTATTAGTTTGGCGATCGTAAACTGTAAAAGTGTTGTTACCCTGAGAAGAAGCAATTAAATAACCAGTACCATTAGCACCATAATAAATCGTCAAACCTTCGGCATCGGAGGTTAAAATATTGCCATCGGGTTTGAGCGTGCCATTGGCATCGACTTGACTTATGGGAGTAGTAGAGCCATTTGGTTCGGCAGCAAATTTAAAGATCCCAACATCTTCTTGAGCGGCATAAAGTACCCCTAATTCTCGATCGACCACCATACCCTCGACCATGGGATTGAGATCTAAAGCGGGATCTGGTTGCGGAACTGTTAAATTTCTGACAATTCTGGCATCGACTGTAGTACCGTTATCGATTAATTCTAATTGGGCTAAATTAACTCTTCCATTTTGACTGACAAAAGCATAGGAAGATCCGCTAATCGGGCTAGTATATGTTGCCAAGCCGTAAGCACTTCTGCGACCGTCAGTAGTACCAAAAATAAAGCCCGGAGTGTTTTTGAGATTTGGCGCGGTAACGTCGCTTAATTGACGAGTTACGGGATCGATTCTAAAAATTGCTAAAGTATCGTTACGGCGATCGCTGACTACTGCTAAATCGACTGTTTCTCCACCGAGCGAAAAACCATAAATTAGATCGACGTTATTGTAGCGTAAGGCCGCATCGGTTAATTGGTTTTTTTGTGCTAAAGTCGTGCCTGGAGTAATGCTAACTGGAGCAGCAGGTTCTGGTATTCTTTGTAATACATTGCCTTGGAGGTCGAAAACAACCAAACCAGCTTCTTTGGTGGTAGCAATTACAAGGCTAGATTCAGGATTGGTAGGATGGAGGTAAATTGCCGGATCGTCGGAGTCGGGAACGAAACTAAGGTTTTCTGAGCCGGGAGTTGGTGCTACATTGGGCTGGTTGGGATTGCCATATCGCACGTCTCCGGGAGTTTCTACAGTTGAGTTGACCGCAGATATCGAACGAATATCTAAACCTAGGGCAATAATTTGAGTTTGTTGGTTCGCACTAAAGTTATTGTCGCTAACTAAAATTAAAGATTGTTTGCCGTTTGGTAAAGTAGGGCCGAAAGTCATCCCTTCGATATTATCGGGAGAAGTACCTAAAGTAGCGGCATCTAATTCTAGTAATAATCTTTTGTCAGCAATAGAATCTATATCGTATAATCTGCCAGCATCTGGAAATAGAGGATCGCCAAAATTAGGATTGTTAAGGTTATCAAATCCTTGATAGTCGGTGGCTGCTGGTGTGATAACTTCGTAAAGTCTAATCGTGTTACCAACACCTTCTGAAAATGCTCTTTCTAATGCTAGAAAAGTTCCGGTATTATCTAATGCTAAAAGTTCTACTAAACCGTTAGTACTAGATCCAGTTCCAGGAATTGGAGCTGAGGGAATTGGATCGGTTTGATAGCCAATTTCTCTAACTACTTGTCCGGTTGTCAAATCGTATTGTATTATTCGCGAAAGACTGCCATCTGTGAGAGTTGCCGCAGTTCCATCTTGTACGATCGCATTTTCTGTTGCAGTGTAGAGAAAGCGATTGTCGGGGGTAATTGCTAAACTTTCAAAGGCTAAATTATCGCGAACTCCGCTAGTTCCGCTCGCATTTGGTAAGAATTTTGTTGGGATTGTTAAGGCACTAAGTTGTTGTCCGTTTGTGAGGGAAAATCTATTAACAAATGGATCGATTAAATTTGTTGGATTGCTAGATCCTTCAGAAGAAATATAAAGACTACCGTTACTTAATGCAATTCCTTCTGGATCTATAGTTCCATTAGCAAATGACGTTCCATTTGTTTGTAAAAGTGTGGTTGCACTATTAAAAGTTACGTCTGTTGGATCTAATCTCCCATCCGTTAAATTTATACTTAAAGTATAAAAACGAGCCGGATTTATTTGAGATCGATCGTCTGAAATTGCATAGTAAACATTGTTAATTGGATCGTAGGTGATACCGGATAATCCGCCTACTTGAGTGTTATTAACTAGTAAGTCATTAGCAACAACAAACGTACCAAGAACGTCAATGCTATTTGTTCCAGCTATTACTGTATTGCGATCCTGGCTATTAGGGTTAATCACCATATTTCCCTTTTTTAAACTTTAGTAAGACTGTTTGTCTTTAAAACAACCTTGCCAAAATTTTATCTTGAAAAATGATTTCTTTTAGATCGAGTTAAATCTTCTTAACCAAATCTTAATTAAAGCAATTTCGACAAAAATATCTTGACAAAAATCATCTTATATGAATTTTGAATTTGCTCGATATTTAATATTTTTCAATATTTTTTATAAAAAATAAAAGTGCGATCGATCGCGAGAGAAATCATCTGGTTTCTGTTTTATATTGCTATACTTGGTGAAGTCAGAGGTCAGACGTCAGGGGTCAGAGGTCAGGAGTCAGAGATCAGGGGTCAGGGGTCAGGAGTCAGAAGCGGCAGAAGCCCGCGTCGGCGCAAGACGCAAGGGGTGGAAGGTAGA
>CAYWIH010000135.1:0-7807 GCA_964458305.1 uncultured bacterium
CCTTTCACGGAGGCGACAGGGATTCGAATTCCCTTGGGGGTACTGAAAATAATAAAAAGTAATTGGATGTTAACTCTAAAGAGATAGCATCCAATTATTTTGTAGATCTTAATCTTCATCCAGAGCAGGAAAAAATTCCTCAAACTGCCACAAAATATTTTTATTAGCAATAAACCAACTGCGAGTTTCCGCGCTTAATTCCTGCCAAATTATTTCGATCGGGATGTGAGGAGAAGCGTAGCGATATTTATCCCCCAAAGATCGCAAATTTTCCTCGACATTAAGGGGAATACCAAAAGATTGCCAGTCAACTTCGATATATTTTCCAGAAACACCCCCAGCAGGATCGAAAATTAATTGAGATGCTCTAATCAAATCGGCGAAATGTACTGGCTTGAGTCCGGTTAGCTGTTGAATCTCTAATGCTTTTTGGTTAGTTTTAGTCATAGCGATCGTCTACCTCACAAACAAAGATTAGTTTCTAGAATCTCCCATCGGCGATCGAATTTGATAATCCTTAAAATTTTCTTTGACTTCGATCGTAGCAACGGGCACACTTAAAGATAAGTTCGAGGAGAGGAGAATGTACGTATGAGTTGGACTAAAGTACTTGCTGAAGACGCGCTATCTGCAGATACGCGACAAGTTGTCAAGGTGGGCAACCAAAAAATACTCTTAATAAATCATGCTGGAAAGCTTTACGCAGTTGACAATTCTTGTCCTCATCTCAAATTATCTTTAAAAAAAGGTAAAATTACCGACGATGGTGCGATCGTTTGTCCTTTTCATCGCAGTGCGTTTGACTTAGAAACGGGGGAAGTTAAAAATTGGACTCCCTGGCCTCCTGTAGTGGGGAAAGCGATGGCGATGATGTCTCAACCTAAAACTTTGTCTACTTTTCCGATTAAAACCGAAGAAGGCAGTATTTGGGTCGATTTAGAACAAGAATAATACTCTGAGAAAAAGGTATTCTTTTAATTAAGAATACCTTGATTACAAACAGCTAAATAAATGAGTATCTCTAAAAAGTAGGTTGTCTTTACATTAATTTTGTCGGTCTAGATTCGATTAAACCTCGAGCCATTTCTCGAAACTTATCCATATCGGTGTCTACCCAAGATTCTTGAATTTCTACTTGAGTATCTAAATTAACTGCATTGTCATTTTGGGCTGCTTTTGCTTTTGCTTTGCGACCGAAGAAAGATTTGATTCTTTTGTTTGTTTTATCGGTTTTTCTTTGGTTTTTCCCAACGAATTTTACTTCGTTTTTATTAGTTTTTCTTCGATTTTTAACAGTTGCTTTTGCTTCAGTCTTTTTATTTGGCTTATCGCCACCAATACTTTTAGCTTCGTTTGAATTTAAAAAAAAAGTTTCTTGCTTTGCGGTTTTGTTTTTAACTGGTCTGTTTTTGAAAAGTATATTAAACATTGAAATTTTCTCCAGAATTTTAAAATCTATCTTGCTACTTTAGCTGCAAGAAAAGTATTTGTATTTCGTGCTTTTATTACTTTCCTAAATTTGATTTTTTAGGAAGTATTATTTATCAAAAGCTTCGTTTATATAAATAATGAAGCCAGATTCTTCTAATTTTTGCAATCTTTTGTTACATAAGTTAACTTATGAAAGAATAAACAAATAAAACTTTTTTCTTTATAAAAATTTAATTTTGTTTGTAGCAAAATCTAAGATAGTATTAAAGGCCTACTTAAAAACAATTCCCTCGATAACTTTAACAAAAATAAGTATTTAGACAAGCCTTATTTACTGACTTTGAAGCAATAGATCGATGCGATCTTTTTCCTGGAGATAGAAGAGCAGAAATAGTAACGAGAAGAATGTTTTGTATCTGTAAAAGAAAATATAATTACAGGATATTTAACTGGCGATCGAAGTTGCTTATTATCATCCTTTTATAATATATTTAGGTATTTTTTTGAATATTGCTACAAAGAAATTGACAACCAAACGATGGCATTTGTCGAAGAAAAATTTCAAGGAGAAAGATTATTTTCTTCAACTAAGAGGGATAATTTAACAATCTTGAATCTATTTAACAAAAGAAAATATAAAATATCTGGTATTAGCGAAAATTGATTGCAAAACCCACCAGAAATAGTTTAATGAAAAGATTTATTTGTCAAAGATTCTTAAAATTAAATAACACAAACTATCACCTTGTTTGATTTTGCTTTAAAATAAAATTCGATCGAATTGAGAGTAGTTGGTAAAGTTAAATCGATGGTAAATTTAATACGATTGTCTTCTCGTAATCAATAAAATTAAATTTAGAAGAGCCAAAAGCAAATTAAAGTTTATTATTTTTTGCCAATGAATTTAAATAAGCAAAAGCAGAGAAATTTTTATTAAAATATTTTCAAGGGATTTAAGTTAATAAAAATAAAAAGAGGAGATAATTATGAGCGATTCAAAGCCATCAGATTTACCATTGTGGGTAAAAGATAGAAAAACCTTCCTTGAAGCTGCATCGGAAGATATGACAATTGATTGGCGGTATGTAGAAGAACCAGATTATACTCGTCAAGATAGATCTTTTGCTAAAGAAAGTACCTTTAATTTTCCCGAAGGATCTTTAGAAGCGATCGTCCATAATTTAGTCAGAAATTTAGATGTAGAAACATCTTATAAAAAAGATCCCAGTCAATGGTTAACCATCGCTAACGAGCGATTTAAACTTAAAAGTAATAATGGATCTGTCTACACTGCAAAAGATTTAGCAGAGAGGGGAACTTACAATATACTAATAGAAAAAAACGAACATTACGATCCAAATAAAGAAACTTACGAATCTGGTTCGGCAATTTTCCATACTGCATTTCCTAATGGTTTTTTATGGGAATTAATAGAAATCCTTTCTCCACCGCCAAAAATCACTTTTAAATGGCGACATTGGGGAACTTTCAGCGGTAATTATAAAAATATTCCTCCGACAGGAGAAAGAATAGAAATAGTGGGAATTTCTGTGGCTGAAATTACCGAAGATTATAAACTTGTTTCTGTCGAACATTTTTTTGATAATAGTAAGTTTTTAACTCAACTAACAAAAGGTTGTCCGATGCACGCTGAAAAGAAAACAGAAGATTGAAGTTTAAAATTAAGCGGCAAAACTTTCGAGAAGTGGTGTTAAAATCAGCGGTGAGGGGCAAGATTGGTATCTTAATACTGTTGCCAGATTGAATTGTCGAATGAGTTCCCGAAGTACAGCAATATTAAACAGAAACGGGATTAAATTATTTCGTGCGATCGAATTTATTTTTCTATTAATCGATCGACCTTTTCCCGGAGATTTAAAACAACTAAAGAGCGCAATAAAATCAAAAACCAAAAAGCAGAAAAACCCAGTCCGACGATCGCCCAATTCAGGTAATTATTTAACAATAAAACAGCAGCAATTAAACTAAAACCACTCAAACAAGCATAAATCAAACTTTTAAGAGCTAAATGAATTTTTTGCAAAGCGCGATCGCTTTCTCTAGAACGAACTCTAACTTGCAATTCCCCTAATTCAATGCGACTTTCGAGGCGTTTAATTAACAGTTCGCTGCGGCTTGGTTGCTGGATTTTCTTTTTAACAAATTTGCTGGCTTGCTTAATTAAAGCACTAATTAATTTACCGTCAGAGTTAGTTACAACCAGGTTTTTCACAAAAGGCTGAATTGCAGAAATAATATTGTACCTTGGATTGAGAGAGCGAGCAATACCGTCGAGAGTAGTAAGAGATTTTAAAATAAAAGTCATTTGAGCCGGGAGACGAAAAGGCTGCTGTTTGAACATAATATAAAGTTCGTCGCCGATTTGTTCGAAGGCTTTAACATCGATCGGTTTGTCAGTAAAATTTTCAAATATAAAAGCAACTAAACGCTTAACGGGGGTCAGATCTGGCATCGGTTCGATCAACCCCAAATAAGTAAGATTTTCTACTATTTCGTCGATATCTTTTTTAATAACCGCAAAAAAAGTTTCCACCATCCGATCCTTAGCCATTGACTTAACTTCTGCCATAGTGCCAAAGTCATAAAAGATGATTTTACCCCCTGAAGAAACTGCCATATTACCGGGGTGAGGATCGGACTGAAAGAAGCCATCTTCTAACAATTGTTTGAGATAGCAGAAGACTCCGAGTTGAATAATTTCATCGGTATCGATATTATTTGCTTCTAAAGAAGCGCGATCGTCGATTTTAATACCGGGGAGATATTCTAAAGTGAGAACTCTTTTGGTGGTATATTGCCAATGAACTTCAGGAACGCAAACTCGATCGTAGTTGCTAAAATTTTTGCGAAAGCGATCGGCATTTTTGCCTTCGTGGATGTAGTCTACTTCTAAAAATAAGAGTTCAAAAAATTCTTGATAAATTGATTCTAAATTGTATTTTCTCAGTCCAGAAAAAAAAGTACTCGAAATTCTAACGAGTCGATGTAAGACTTCAAAATCTAAATTAAAAAGTGCTTCTAAACCCGGCCTTTGGACTTTAACTACTACATCTTCGCCAGTGTGGAGTCTGGCTTTATGTACTTGTCCGATACTAGCAGAAGCGATCGGTTCTACTTCAAAATCGCGATAGAGAGTATAAATTGATTTACCAAATTCAGATTCGATAATTGCGATCGCAACCGATCCCTCGATCGGGGGAACTTTATCTTGTAATTTTGTTAATTCGCGAACGTATTCTATCGGTATCAGGTCGGGACGAGTCGATAGAGCTTGTCCTATTTTAATAAAAGTCGGGCCTAATTTTAAAATTTGTCGAACCAGCCAGTTAGCGCGGCGATGTTTTTGTTTTGAAGAAAGATTGCCAGCTAAATTGTCCCACCACAAGAATAAGCCAAATTTAACCGCCACAGAAAAGATTTCTAATTGGCGGGTTGTCAGAGAATATTTATTATCTTGCCATAGGTGGTTGCTCGAACCATTTTTTACAAGCATTCCGACATAATTTTAATTTGCTTATTGGGGTTGTAAGGGTTGCTGAGGTAAGACAACAGTAAAAGTATTGATAAAAATATCGGGATCTGAAGTCGGATCGCTCGAAACTTCGATCGTGCCATTTATATGTTCTACTAGATATTTAACCAGAGTTAAACCCACCCCCAAACCGGGGACTTCTTTTTTGTGGGTTGCTTTTTCACCGCGACGGAATTTATCAAAAATATGGGATCTTTCTCCAGAGGAAATGCCCACACCATGATTGATTATTTGTAAAATAATTTTATTGGCTTGAGGCTTGGATTCTTGAGAAATATTGAGTTGTACGCTGGTATTTGGTTCGGAATATTTCGCTGCATTGCCTAAAAGTTCGCTTAAGATCTGTTTGAGGCTTTTAGGATCGGTGTAAATCGTCACCGATGAATCTGACGATTGCTTAGATTTAGCCGCAGAGGGATAATTTACTTCGAGGGTAACTGTTTTGTCCGCTCCTAGTTGTTCTTTTATTTGTTGTTCTGTAAAAACTTCTCTTAAATCTTTGACAATTTCTTTGAGATCTAGTTGTTGAGGTTGAAAAGAATAACGGTTAGATTCTAATTCTTGTAGGGTTAATAAATCTTGAATTAGTTTGTTTTCTTGAGTCCAAGCTTTATCTAAAAAATCGATGTATCTTTGACGACGATCGGGGTATTCTCCGTATTGACGGAGCATTTCGATCGCCATTCTCATGGTTGTTAAAGGGGTTTTGAGGTTGTGGGAGATAGTTTCGACAAATTTATCTTTTAATTGGTTTAATTCTTTTAATTGCTCGATATGCTGGCGCATTCCTTCGGAGAGTTTTGCTTGAACTTCCAAGCTCCATTTCAATTGAGCGGTGCGCCGATCGACGATCGATTGTACTTTATTTAAGGCTTGATCTTGTAAAATTGCGGTACTTAATTGAGTGCTGACCCAATTTGCTAGTTCTATTTCTTCTGCTAGCCAAGTGCGATCGCGATCTTGTTGCAATAATAAAAATCCTAAGACAACTCCGGTATTTGCTTCGCTGGTAATACTTCCCATCAAAGGTACTATTAACACTGCCGATTCTGTCTGGCTCTCGGAGTTAGGGTGATTATTATTGAGAATACTATCTTCGGGAAAATCTTTGGTATTGGCAAGGGCCAGAGGTTTAGGAGCTTTTTGAAAGGCTAGGGTACATACTTGGGATGTAGATAGTGGAAATGGATTTTGTTTTATCGTATTGGATGTCTTGGACTGAGCTAACCATTCCCCGACTAATCTGGCTTCAATTTGAGACAGTTGTTGTGCCGATATGATGCCGATCGGAGGTGATTTGTATTTGAGCATTAAAATTGCTGCTCGATCCGCTTCTAAGGCTTTAGCTGTCCCTTTGAGGGCTTGTTGACGTAAAGAGTCGATTTCAACATTGTAGCGAATGGCCGCGCCGAGATCTTTTAGTAAAGCTTGATATCTATGTCCGCTTTGATTTTGTTCTTGTAATTGTAAAATTCCTATTGCTATTGCGATCGAGTCGGCAATTTTTTTGAGAGATTCTCGTTCTCGATCGCTCCATTTGCGGGGGGCTAATTGTCCGATGGCGATCGCGCCGTTAATTTTGCCTTGAAACTGGGTGGGAATTTGCAGTAAAGCGCGCAAGGGTTGTTCTTGTGGTACGTTCAGCTCCCCATTTTGATTGCTGGAATGGAGATCTGCGATCGCGACTAGTTCGGCTTTAGCTAGGGGGAAGGATAATAGTATTGGCTCGGTTAATATTGTCTTTGAATGCCACAATCCTGTTATTTGCTTCGATTGAGTCTTTGAGAGGATCGAACAAGCATCTGCTTGAAAATTTTCTCCCAATTTAGAAGCTAGTTTCGACAAAGTTGTTTGGGGATCTAAGCCTGCTTGAATCGCTCGAGTAATTTGTTGTTCGATCTGATTTGGCTCTTGGACATCTTGCATTGTTTTTGCCAAGTTTTCCTGTTTTTTTATCAGGTTGAGGTCACTAGAGTTGGAAATAGAAAGCTCGCTCATCAAAAATCTCTACGATCTTATCGCAGTAATAATTAATTTTGAGTATATCTAGCTAAGTTTCTAGTGAAATTTATCTTAGCTTCATCGATCGTTCTCAAAACAACTAACTATATGTAGAACTACTATTGCTCTAATTTACCTATTATTCCAGTTTCATCTGGAACGAAGTAATTTTCTTTAACCATAATATAACTGGCTCGAGCAAAGATTCTTTTTTCCTACTTTTTTAGCATTCCCACCTAAGATATTTTTCTAACACTATTATCTAGATATTTTGTGTTGTTTGCCACACCCTCAGCCATATCGTTATCTAGTTTAAGATTTGTATTAGCAGAAAATCAGCCGATGGTTCGGTCAATAAAGAGGCATCGGGAGAGTTTATTAATTGAGATTTATCTGTCAAAAATAATTGATTCTCAACTAAATCTCCCCATGCTCTCTCGAGCGGTTTTAATCTACTCCTTCAATGGGTGCAAAACCTTGACGTTGAATATTTTCGGTGACTACGCGAGGTTCTAAAAATTGAATTAAATAATCTGGCCCTCCGGCTTTAGATCCGACACCGGATAGTTTGTAGCCGCCAAAGGGTTGTCTGGAGACGATCGCCCCGGTAGTATTGCGGTTAATATATAAATTTCCCACTTCAAATTCAGTACAAGCGCGATCGATATGTGCTGGGGTGCGGGAGTACAATCCTCCTGTGAGGGCATAATCGGTACTGTTGGCTATTTCTATTGCTTCGTCGAAGTTTTTGGCTTTAGTTACCGCTAATACGGGGCCGAATATTTCTTCCCGGGCTATTTTCCCATCTGCCGGAACGTCGAT
>CAYWIH010000135.1:7907-13957 GCA_964458305.1 uncultured bacterium
TTGAATGCTGACTGGACTACTCCGGCTACTGCGCGATCGAGATCGGCACTTTCATCGACAATAACGGCATTTTTTCCGCCCATTTCGGCGATAACTCTTTTGAGGTGTTTTTGTCCTGGTTGGAGTATGGCAGCATCGGCGTATATTTTACATCCTACTGCTTGAGATCCGGTAAAGGAAATTAGATTCACGTCGGGATGTTTTACCATATAAGCCCCGATCTCAGATCCGATTCCGGGTAATAATTGAAATACTCCTTTAGGTATGCCAGCTTCGATTAATATTTCGGTAATTTTTGCTGCTACGATCGAGGATGTTTCGGCGGGTTTGAGAATGGTACAATTTCCGGTAACTAAAGTGGCTACTGTCATGCCTGTGGCGATCGCAAAGGGAAAGTTCCAGGGTGCTATTACTACTGCTATTCCTTTTCCTTGATATTTGTAGCGGTTATTTTCTCCGGCTACGTCGTAGTTATAGCCTTTATCTAACCTTTCCATTTCGGCGGCGTAGTAGCGACAAAAGTCGATCGCTTCGCTTATTTCTCCGTCTGCTTGTTGCAATACTTTGCCTACTTCCAAACAGATCCACGCGGATAGTTCGTAGCGTCTTTCTTCCATAATATCCGCCACTTTACGGATAATATTAGCTCGTTCGGATGCGGGAGTCCTTTGCCACCCTTTAAAGGCTGATTTGGCGGCTTTTAGGGCTTTTTCTGCTTGTTCTACCGATGCCATTCCTACTTTACCAACTATCTCTTGGGGATTGGAAGGATTGACGGAGTCGATCGTTTTTTCGGTTTGGGTATATTCTCCGTTTATTAAGGGTAAATAGGTATTTCCTAACTGTCCTTTAACTTTTATTAAAGCTGCTTTCGCTTTTTCCCTAAGTATGCTGTCGGCGTAATCGGTATTTGCCGCAGGTTGGAAGTTGAGTTTATTTTCTCCCCCGATTTTCTCTTCTTCTACTTTTACAGTAGGGGGTTTAATTAAATCTTCGATCGGACGATCTTCTAAATTTTGCCGTAAAAAAGAACTATTTGCCGTATTTTCGAGCAAACGACGAATTAAATAAGCCATACCCGGGAGAAGTTTCCCGTAGGGAGAATATACCCTAACGCGATGGCCCCTGCCGACTAATGCTTTAGCTAAAGTGTCTCCCATACCGTACAATACTTGCATCTCGAAGCGGCGACGAGGTATATTTAAATCTTCAGCAATGGCACAGGCTAAAGCTTGCGATCGCACGTTATGAGATCCGATCGCGGCAGATAAATATTGATTGTTTTCGAGTAACAATCGCGTCATTTTTTCAAAATTGATATCTGTAGCGGCTTTTTGGTTATATACTGGTTGTTCCCAGTGATTTTGTAGCGATGTAATCGTCTCCT
The DNA here is from genome assembly GCA_964458305.1 of uncultured bacterium. Taxonomy (GTDB): domain Bacteria; phylum Cyanobacteriota; class Cyanobacteriia; order Cyanobacteriales; family JASJDA01; genus JASJDA01. Next base: position 9,295 of record CAYWIH010000135.1, read on the forward strand.
GATCCCAATAAGCCCCTTTAATTAACCTTACCGTAACTGGATTTCCTCTTTTTTTAGCCCATTCAATTAATGCTTCGAGATCTTGGTAAGAATCTTTGAGATAAGCTTGTAATGTCATGCCGATATCGGTACGAGTGCGAAACTCATCCTCGAGCAATAACTCTTTTAAAATCGATAAAGTAAGATCTTTATACTCGTATTGTTCCATGTCGAAGTGGATCGCCGCTCCTAATTCTCGCGCCCTTCGTAATAAAATCCGAATGCGATCGCAGACTCTTTTTTTACTTCCTTCTGGATCGATCGGATCGAATTGAGAATAAAACGCAGTCAACTTGACAGAAACTTGAACTTGTGGTAATTTTTCCCCATCCGCCAGGTCGATTTCGGGAACTTCAGACCATTTTTTAGCTTCAGAACTTAATTGTTCTACGAGATCGAGATAACCTTGTAAATAAGATTCGGCCTCTGCTTCGGTAATAACAGCTTCACCTAAAAGATCGATCGTAAAAGCCATTTTCTCTTTACGCAGGCGATCGATCGTTTTAATTACTTGTTGGATATTTTCTCCGGCAATATACTTATGTGCTAGTGCTTCTACTGCTTTAGTAATAGTTGCTGCTGCTATTTGTGCCGGGGGAGTATGAGGATCGGTAAAATTGAGAATAGCTTTGAGGGCTGATGGTAATTCTACCGACTCTCGTGCTATATATTCTTGTAGGTGACGAGCTATTTCTGATTTGCTGCGTAAGGCTGGAATTACATCGATGAAGCGAAATAATTGCACTCGCAAACCCGGATTGCTCATCGCCCAGTCTAACATCTTATCATCCCAGCGCATTTGGTCGCGGAGACGATCGAACAACGAACCTTTATTGCGAGTTGTTTCTAAAAGTTGTTTGGCTATTTCCTGGGTTTTTGCTTCGTAATTTTTTTGAGGTTTTACTTCGACTACCATGATTTTTTTACTCCTGAAGCGATTTTCTTGTTATTATTTTCTCTGAAAAGGGATCGCTGTATTATGGCTCTTTGCTGCTTGTTTTTTAGTTGAAAATTACTCGATCGGCCGATCGACTGACTGAAAAAAATTTAAACCTAGTTGCTAAGAAGCCAACAGCAAACAGCTTTACCGAGAGTAAATAACGATTAAATATTTCAAACTAATATTTTATCATTTAACTAAATTTTACAGAAAAGAAATTAAAATTGATTGTATTTTAAGAAAAATATATGAGCAAAAAAATTGGCGTAGCGGTAATAGGAACGGGTTTCGGCAAAAAAATCCATATTCCGGGGTTTCAAAATCATCCTCGAACTGAAGTAGTGGCAGTATATAATCGAGATTTAGGGACGGCAAAAAAAATTGCCGATGCTAACAAAATTCCCTATGCTTTCAACAAACTAGAAAAAATTGTTTCTTTAGCAGAAGTAGAAGCAGTAAGTATATCTACTCCCCCATTTTTACATTATGAAATGGCAAAAACAGTATTAGAAGCAGGCAAGCATTTATTACTAGAAAAGCCAATGAACCTGGCTGCCGAAGAAACTAAAGAATTATACCATTTAGCGGGCCAAAAAAACTTAATTGCGATCGCAGATTTTGAATTTCGTTTCGTTCCGGCTTGGCAATTACTAAAAGAATACTTACAACAAGGATATGTCGGAAAAAAGCGTTTAATCAAAATAGATTGGATAGTTACTTCTCGCGCTAACCCCGATCGGGCCTGGAACTGGTATTCTCAAAAAGATAAGGGAGGAGGTGCTTTAGGTGCGGTCGGATCTCATGTTTTTGATTATATAAGTTGGTTGTTCGGGCCGGTAAAAAAATTATCTGCTAATTTGAATTGTGCCATAACCGAAAGACCCGATCCAAAGACGGGAGAATTAAAGCCGGTAGATGCGGACGATACTTGTTTGCTAATCTTAGAATTAGCCGACGGTACGCCAGTTCAATTATCTATTTCTTCGGTAACCTATCAAGGTAGGGGTCACTGGGTGGAAATATACGGCGATCGCGGTACTTTAGTGTTAGGTAGCGACAACCTTAAAGACTACGTACATGGTTTTCGATTGTTAGCCGCACCCGCAGATAAAAGTTTAACAGAAATTGAGATACCGAAACGTTTGGCATTTCCTGAAGTATTTACTGACGGACGTTTAGCACCTTTTATTAGGGTAGTCGATCGCTTAGTAGAAAGTATCGATACAGGAAAATCTTTAGTACCTTCTTTAAAAGAGGGAGTCTATTCCCAGTTATTGATGGATCTTACCCACAAGTCTCACGATAATAAATCTTGGGTAGATGTTCCCGAGTTGGATAGTTATTTGTAGAGTAACAAGTAGAAAGTAGTGAAAATAGCAAATAGCCAACAGGAAACAACCTAATTAAATTATTATTTTTTAAAAAAAGAGAAAGAAAAAAATAGTAAAAATAACAAACAATTTTTGAGCTAATAATAGCGAACAGCAAGTAAAAAAGAGTAAAAATGACAATCAGCCAACAGCCAAAAGCAAATAACGAACAACAAACAACAAAATTTAATTTTTTTCAAAACTGGTATCCACTAACACCCCTTGAAGATTTAGATCCAAAAAAGCCGACTCCCGTTAGTATTTTGGGAATGCGTTTGGTTATTTGGAAACCGATTTATTCAGAAACATATCGAGTATTTTTAGATTTATGTCCCCATCGTCTCGCACCTTTAAGCGAAGGAAGAATAGAAGAAAAAACTGGTAATTTAATCTGTAGTTATCACGGTTGGGAATTCGATCGAACGGGAATTTGTCAGAAAATACCCCAAGCAGAAAAACAAAATTTACTCGAAGAAAATAAAGAACAATTCTGCGTCAAAGTTTTTCCTACTCAAGAAGCAAATGGATTATTGTGGGTATGGCCCGATTTAGAAACAGCAGAATTATCCCATTCTACTCCTTTACCCCTATCCCCACAAATCGATCGGACTAAAGGATTTGTCTGGACTTCTATAGTACGAGATTTAGCCTACGATTGGGAAGTTTTAGTAGAAAATGTAGCAGATCCCGCTCACGTTCCTTTTGCCCATCACGGAGTGCAAGGTAATAGAGAAGAAGCCGTTCCTATCCCGATCGAAATTGTTAATTATACTGCTGATTTAATCGAAGCAAAAATAGATAGAAATTTACCAACAACTATTACTTTTCAAGCTCCTTGTCGTTTAGAATATGCCATCTCGATCGGCAATACAGGAAAACAGTTTGGTTTGGTTGTTTATTGCATTCCAGTATCTCCAGGAAAGTCGAGAGTTGTGGCTCAATTTCCCCGCAATTTTGCGAAAAACATCCATAAAATTACTCCGCGCTGGTGGGATCATACTTTCGATCGCAATTTAGTTTTAGATGGAGATACGATTTTACTCCAGCAACAATATGCTTATTTAAAACAAAAAAAGGAAGGCTGGAAAACGGCTTATCAAATGCCAACAAATGCCGATCGCTTAGTAATAGAATTTCGCAAATGGTTCGATCGCTATTGCGGTGGAAAGCTGCCTTGGAACGAAACAAATAATAATGTTTCAGAAGCATATATTATTAATGAAAATCGTCAAGAAATGCTCGATCGCTACAATCAACATACCAAAAATTGTAGCAGTTGTCGGGGAGCTTTAAAAAATATCAAACGCATTAAAATAGCCCTGTTAGCTTATTTTATTTTAGCTGTTAGTTCGGTTGCAGTTTTTCCAGATAATATTAGAATAAACTGGGGATTGCCAATAATTTCGATCGCATTATTCGCGTTAATAATATACGGTTTGCTAAAATATTGGCTCGAACCAAAATTTTATTTTGTCGATTACGTTCACCAAGAAAAAGATTAGAAAAATTAAATGCAAAGGATTTATTTAACTACCCAAGAAATTGCTCAATATCGTTCTCAATTAGCAGATTATGAAGCAGCTTTAATATCCTTAGATACGATCGAAGATTGTGAAGGAGATTTAGAAGATGCTGCAGTTTCTTTAGCTATTAAAGTAGGTCAAAAACCCGATCGCATCGATTGGTTGGAAGGTTTGTCAAAAAGGTGTAGGGTGGCTATTTGTCAAGAAGAATTTCAAAAAGATTTATCTCAAGAAAAATTAGCAACGACGGTAGCACATTTGCTAAATGCAGGTATTTGTCCGAAAATTTTAGTAACTCCAGTAGTTATTTATGTCATGAAACAAGGTATTGATGAATTTTGTCAGCCTTTGAGTTTTAAACTTTAGAATAAATATCTCTACGGATGGATTCAAGCTAAGACAATACCGACTAAAAGTAACTAAAAGAGGTTCAAAGTGACAGGAATTTTTTTGGCTTTCAATAATTAATCTCTCACTAGCGAACCTTTATTAGTACAAAAATATTGTAAAAATTATCGGCAAATCTCCCAAACCGAAAACAGCAAGTACGATCGCCCTATTTATTGTCGGTATTGGTTTAATAATTAATTACAGCACCAGTAATAACATTAATACTCGCAGCAATTAATAATTTGAGCGATCGCTAATTAATTGAATTAAACTTAAACTAATTAATTAATTAAAAAAAATCAGGTAACCTTACTAAGGAGTCACCTGAGACACATACACTACCAAGCCACAATTATCATCCTTTGTTATACTTTAACAACTTTTTTGTTGCTAAAGTGTAA
>CAYWIH010000136.1:0-5487 GCA_964458305.1 uncultured bacterium
TATTGGCAAACATATTTATCTCGATCGCCTGTCGGAATTTGAGTAATTTTTGATTGGATTTCATTATAATTATTTACTCCATAAACAACTAGAATTTTCTTCGATCTTCGAGCTGAAAATAAACACCATTTCTCCTAATAAAAAATACGATATATTGGCAAACATATTTATCTCGATCGCCTGTCGGAATTTGAGTAATTTTTGATTAGATTTCATTGCAATTACTTCCCCAATAAACAACTAAAATTTTCTTCGATATTCGAGCTGAAAATAAACACCATTTTCTTGCAAACTATTGCCAGCAGTATTTAAATCTATTAAAGGTTGTCCCCAATCTATTCTGGCAGTAAAACTATCGCCAATATTAAAAGATAAAGCCAAACCAACAGAAGCAAGAGTAGTAGTATTGAGAGCGAAAACAGAACGATCCTCGTTCCAAACAGTACCGAAATCGACAAAAGGAATTAACTGCAAGCTACCATCAAAAGCACGAAAACGAGCCAAAGTAGCGCGAATTTCCGCAGAAGCAGCCAAACCATTATCAGCCAAAAGAGCATCCTGACGGTAGCCGCGAACCGTATATAAACCGCCAATACTAAACTTTTCAAGCGCAAAAATCGAACGATCGGCTAATTGAAAATCGGAGCGAACCACAAAAAGTAAATTAGAACTTAACGAACGTAAATATTGTACTTGACTGCGCCAAGAAAAAAAGTTGCTTTGGGGAATTTCAAAATTATTAAGATCGGGAAATGTAGCGACATCAAAATTATTTACGCCAAAATTAAACTGCGATCGAGCAGCAAAAACTTGACGGCTATTTCGGGTAGTAAATTCTTGAAAAAATCGCAAAGTAGAAAGATTGGTTTCGCCGCGAGAATTAGCATCTACTAACAATTGAAAAGGAGTATCGTTGATAAAAGATTGAGTTTCCTGGCGATCGAAATTTAAACCGAGAATCAATTCTCGATTGGGCGATTGTAAAATAGGCTGAGTGTAAGTAATACCGTACTGGCGAAAATCAGAAATAATATCGAGAGGAATGGCAGGAGGTAAAATAATTTCGCTGCTAGCAAGACGAAAATTGACACCAATTTTACCATTGTAAGGATTGATAGGAAAAGTATAGCTGAGATCGTCGATCGTATTGCTACCATTAGTATTGTAAAAACTGAAATTAAGCCGATCGCCAAAACCTAATAAATTATCGTGAGAAAAACCAGCATAGCGGCGAAAACTACCCACCACGGGCGATCGTAAATTATCTAATTTTACAAAGACAGATCTTGCTTTTGCTTCTTCTAATTCTATTTCTAAAATACTCCTTCCAGGCAGCGAACCAGCAGACAACTCGGCCGATAAATTAGCAATTAAAGGATCTAATTGTAATAATTGTAATGCTTCTAGCAGGCGATTTTGATTTAAAATAGGCGAGGTAGCAACTGCGATGCGAGAGCGAACGTAACCTGGAGACAATCGTTTTAAACCAGTAATTTCGATCGACTCTAAAGTCCCTTCTACCACTTGAATGGTAACAGTCTCCCCTTCAATGACTTGAGGAGGAATAAAAGCACCGGAAGTAAGATAACCTCGATCGGCATACTTTCTGGCGATCGCTCTGGGTGCTTCGAGAAGTTCGTTAAGAGTTAAGGGACGATTTTGAAAAGGTTCGAGTATTTCTGCTAGTTGGGAAGCATTTAAAACCGTACTACCGACTACCCGAAATTTTCTGACAACAATGCGATCGGGTATTTCTAAAGGTTGGGGTAACTGCCGTTCTGGGGTCGATAGGGGCGGTAATAAATCTTGCCGTGGCGGTAGTCGTTCCGGTTCTTCTAAAGGCTTTAGGCGCGTTTGAGCTGCCACTGGGAGGATAAAAACGTTAAAGATGCAACTATAAAGCAGTATTTTTAAAATTCGATCGAGTTTTAATAGAGCCATGTTATACCAATTTAATTTTTATTTGATACAGATGAGGGGTCAGAAGTCAGTAGGGACGTACCATGGTACGTCGGTACAGGGGTCAGAAGTCAGAATTTTTAAGACTCTATTAGGTCAGTTTTAAGCTAGTTTTACTAAAATTAAATTAATTTTCTATTTGTAGCAATTATTTTGGAAAATTGTATTATATAAATCATTAAAAGCAATATAAAATTGAGTTTAGAAGGAAAGTACATAATATTACGTCGGTACAGAAATAATCCGATTTTAATTAATAATTTTCGAGCGTAATTTATGTTATTGGTAAAGTAATTTTTCAGAATTAGTATGACTTCTTTTAAGAGCTAATAAATTGGTCTAGATCTTGCTTACTACGAAGTATTTTATTGAGAGCAATGCGGAGGAACTAAATTAGGATTGGCATAGTTGCCAGGAATGGAATTAGAAGTTAAAATAATTTTGCCGTCGGCTCTTTTTAGCCAACCTTTAGCTGCAATAAAAGCTTTTTTTTCTGCTGTTTTTTGATGCCGATCGTTAATAATAACTGGTTCATTTTTTTCATTTTCTAGAATAGTATTATTTTCAGGAATATCGACCCAATCTAATAAATTTGTTGAGGAATTAATTGGGGTAATTGGAGTGGGTGGCAAACCTCCTTTACCAGTGATAACGAAAGAACTACCGCCAGCAATTTTACCACCTTCAAGACGACAAAGATCGCTAGCAATTATCGCAGTAGCATCGATCGGAGTTGATTCTAACTGTCTTAAAATCGAACCCGGGCTGGTATCGGCAGTATCGATATTTACAGTTCCGTCAATACCCACTCCAGAATCGGCATTAATAGTAACAAATTGTGGAAAACCTAAAATATTAATTGTGGAGATCCCAATTCTACCACCATTATTAGATTCAGAACCAGCAATAATTGCATTATTTTCTGGGAAAGCGACGATAAAAGGACTGTTAATAGTTATGTTGCCACCATTTCCCGATGGCGGTCTGTTTGCTACATTTAAAGAATTAGTCCTAATTTCACTGCCATTTCTCAAAGTTAATAAATTTCTAATATTAAGAATAATATCGCCACCAGAGCCAGGAGATTGAGTTCTCGAACTAATAAAACCGTTATCGAGGTTGACAAAATTCGCTGTAACTGTTAAAGTCCCTACATCTCCTAAACCAAAATTATCGATCGCAATTTCGCTTCTCGGGTTGGTTGCTCCGGGGCTGTTAGTAATACTTAAAATATCGGTAGTAATATTAATATCGCCAGAGTTGCCAGTGGTATTAAATCTTTGAATGCTACCTCCGACATCATTTTCGATCCCTCCACCCGATCGCAGTTCGATCGCTCTAGCAAAAATATCGAGACTTCCCCCGTTTCCAGCTCCTCTACTATCTAATTGAATATCGCCTCGGTCTGATATTCTTAAAGTATCGGTATCGATCGCGATATTGCCACCGTTTCCCGTTGCACCTTCGCTGACAGTCGCTCTAATATCGGATTGTGCCCCAGTGATTTCAACTAAGTTATTTGCTTTAATAAATATACTATAATCTTGGGGATTGTTAGGATCTCTGGTAGTTAGAGCGGGATCTCTAGCATTTCCAGATCCTCGAGTTCTAGCTTGAATATCGGCTTGGTTGGATACTCTTAAGGTATCGGTATGGATAATAATTTTACCACCCCTTCCGGTTGCAGTCTCGTTAATATCTGCCCTAATATCGCTACCGGGATCTTTTACTTCAATTAAAGATGCTCGAAGATCGATCGTTCCTCCATTTCCAGATGCCGAAGTTTGAGCTACAATATCTCCTCGGTTGGAAACATTTATAATATTGCTATTTATATTTATTTTACCGCCGTTTCCTGTCGCTCCTGAATTTACGTTTGTTGCTATCGTACTGCTTTCTCGATCTATATTTCCGTCAGCCAATCTTAAGGTTACAAATCCACTAACTTCCACTAAATTATTAGCTGTAATATTAATCGTTCCTGCGTTGCCAATTCCGTTAGTATTTGCTCTAATTCTAGCTGAATTTAAGATCCTCAAGCGATCGGTTTTAATGTTAATATTGCCGCCTGTTCCTGTTGCATTTTCTCCAACATTAGCTGTTATTTGAGTTCTGTCATTTTCTCGATCGCCGTTGGCTGCAGTAAATTGAAAACCGCCACTAATTTCGATATTTTTAGCATCGATATTTAAAGTTCCTGCTGGGGAATTACCTGAAGTATTTAGCTCTAGTTCGCTTCCGCCATTTATTAATAAGTTATTTGCCGCGATCTCGATTCCTTTTCCGGGTAAATTTTCTGTATTTGCTCTTATTTTAGCCCGTCCGGTTATGGTAATATCGCCAAAACTATTAACTAAAGAATTATCGATTCTATTATTATTTATATCTAAATTTACAGTACCTGAATTTACTGAATTTAAAAATATTTGTCCGCTTGGTGCTTCTATTCTGCCGCCATCTACTAAGATATTTCCTGCAAACAATCCGATCGTTTGTCCTGGATTTACTCTTAAATCTCCTGTGACTGCGATTTGATTTTGAGCTAAGGCATTAAAAAATAAAGCACTGGGATTGACTGCAAGTAAATTACTCCGATCTGGAGCGATCGCGCTAAAATTTCCAGTATTTCCTAATTGTATTTCTGCTGCTGTAGTCCCGATAAAAGCCCCATTTAAATCTAAATTTGCCCCCGTACCAAATCTAATTCCGTTAGGATTGATTAAAAATAAATTTGCATTTCCTTCTACTCCTAAAGTTCCGAAAATATTTGAAGGGTTAACCCCAGTAACTCGAGTTAAAATATTGCTAACACCGCTAGGATTGACAAAATATACGGTTTGCCCCAGATTGACGTTAAATTCTTGAAAACTGTGAAATAAATTAATTCCTCTCCTCGCACCACCGTCAATTAAATCTCGATCGATCCCGTTAATGATGCGAGAATTTTCGTTGTTTAAGCTATTATCTGGGATTAGCTGAGCTACTGTTTTGATGGGAAATAAAATCAATAAAATGCTTATAAAAGTTAAGAAAGAAGCTAACTCATTCATGGCAAAATTTAAAATATTTTTTAATCTAAAATTTCAGATAACTTCGTGCTAATGATTTTTAAAATACAATAATTACGATCGGCAAACTGTGACCTTGGCACAACTTAGTAATAATTAAAATCAACCAGCTCTAACGGACTAAGAAAAGTATATTTTTGCAATTTTTTATGACAAATAAATACATAAAATTTTAAATTACTCGGCGCAAACAGCTACAGCTCAAAATTCTGAAAATAAGAATCGAATTAGACGAAGCGCGATCGCGCAGATGAAAGATATTTAATCGATCGTCGACCTAAATATTTGCTCGGAAAAATTTTTTTACGAAAATATTAAAGATCTAGATTCGATTGAAGAGGGGATAGCAGTTTTACCCGATTTAGTGGTTAAAAAATGTAACAGTTCCTCGATTCGAGAAGCAATTAAAATTTTAATATATCGAGGCTTTCCCTACATACCTGACGAAGAAGATGAATGA
>CAYWIH010000136.1:5587-13782 GCA_964458305.1 uncultured bacterium
CAAAAACCATGTTAAAAAAACCACGAAAATTATGGCAGCCTTCAATTTGGGCCAGTTGGAAACCTTTCGGAATTGGCGAACAATATCCTAACAATTATTGGGAAGGAGTTCGAGCGGTATTTGTAAACTTAGACCAGTTACCTTATGCCTTACGTATTCTCAATAAAGGTACTTGCGATGGCTGCGCTTTAGGCACTACAGGAGTGAAAGATTGGACGATAGATGGCATCCATTTATGTAACGTGCGGATGCGACTGCTGAGACTGAATACAATGCCAGCATTAAAGCCTAAATTACTCGAAGATGTTGCTAAATTAAAAGATAAAAAAGGCAGCCAACTGCAAAATATGGGCAGACTTCCCTATCCGATGCGACGGGATAAAGGAGATAAAGGTTTTCGACGCATTAGTTGGGACGAAGCACTAGAATTAATTGCCGATCGCATTGCTAAAACACAGCCCGATCGCACTGCTTATTATTTAACTAGCCGAGGTACTGTCAACGAGACTTATTATGCCTCTCAAAAAGCGGTTAGGGCGATCGGGACTAATAATGTCGATAATGCTGCTAGAGTCTGTCATTCGCCCAGTACGGGGGCTTTAAAGCCAACTATAGGGGCCGGGGCTACTACTTGTTCTTATAAAGATTGGATCGGTACTGACTTGTTAGTTTTTATCGGTTCTAATGTGGCTAACAATCAACCTGTCACTGTTAAATATCTCCACTGGGCTAAAAAAGCAGGCACTAAAATCGTAGTTATAAATACTTATCGAGAGCCGGGGATGGAGCGTTATTGGGTGCCTTCTATTCCTGAAAGTACGCTGTTTGGCACTAAATTCGCTGAAGATTTTTTCCTAGTCAACGTGGGCGGAGACAGAGCATTTCTCAATGGTACCATCAAACATATCATACAGGAAAAATGGCACGACGCGCAATTTATTGATAGTTATACGAGCAATTTTGAGGAATTAAAAACGGAATTAGAATCTCAATCTTGGGAAGAGTTAGAGTTAATTTCTGGGGCGAGTCGTGAGGAGATGTATGCTTTTGCCAAAATGATAAAAGAGGCGAATAAAGCTGTCTTTGTTTGGAGCATGGGTATTACTCAACACGAGTGCGGGGAGGACAATGTTAAGGCAATTATTAATTTAGCTTTGACGAAAGGTTTTCTAGGCCGAGAAGGCTGCGGTTTAATGCCGATTCGCGGACATTCTGGAGTCCAAGGTGGGGCGGAAATGGGATGTTATTCTACGGTGTTTCCAGGAGGAAAAAAAGTAACTGTTGAAAATGCTAAAGAATTAAGCGATTTTTGGGGTTTTGAAGTACCGATCGGTAAGGGTTTAATTGCTCCTGAAACGATCGATGCTGCTGCTAAAAATGAGTTAGATGTTTTGTTGTCTGTGGGGGGTAATTTTTTAGATGTTTTGCCAGATCCAGATTATGTAAAATCCTCTTTGCTTAATATTCCTCTGCGGGTTCATATCGATATTGTTATTAACAAACAAATGTTATTAGAACCGAACGAAACAGTAGTTTTACTTCCTGCTACTACTCGTTATGAAGTTCCCGGAGGAGTAACAGAAACATCTACGGAAAGAAATGTTATTTTTAGTCCCGAAATACCGGGAAGAAGAATAGGAGAAGCGCGTCCAGAATGGGAAGTATTTTTGGATTTGGCTAGGAGGGTTAAACCGGAAATAGCAGATCGATTATCTTTTGAAAATACCGCAGAAATTCGCCAAGAAATTGCTAAAGTTATTCCCATGTATGCCGGAATTCAGCATTTAGAAGAAGCAGGCGATCGCTTTCAATACGGTGGAAAACATTTATGTTTTGGTTGGCAGTTCGATACTCCCGACAAGAAAGCTCATTTTTCAGTTTTGAAAAGCGATCGCGCAACAATACCGGAAGGACATTTTTTAGTTTCTACTCGTCGCGGAAAACAATTTAATAGCATGGTACAAGAGCAAAAAGATGCTATAACTGGTGCGAAAAGAAAAGCTGTTTTAATGAGCGCGATCGACGCAGAAAATTTAGGTTTAAATGCCGGAGATGAGATCGTTTTAAAAAACGATTTGGGACAGTATCAAGGTCAGGTATTTATCGCTCCTATGAAGCCGGGTAATTTACAAATTCACTGGCCGGAAGGCAACGTATTATTAAATCCTAGCAAGCGATCGAATCAGGGCGTACCGGATTATAATGCTTTGGTTACTTTGGAGAAGGTTTAATTATTTAAGGGGCGATCGATTTGTATTTTTAAGATCGAGTCGCTCTAGTAATACTGTTTCTGTTTAAATAATTGATTTTCAGTTTATCTGCAGCCTGTTTTTTTGCTAAATAGTATAAAATACGAAAAAAATGAAGCAATAGATAATTTATATATGGCTTATAAAAATGAAACCGAATTTTTAAATCCCAAACAAACTGAGTTAATTTCTGTTTATCGATCGAAGTGGAAAAAAGCAGTTTTTGGCAATAAAAGAGTTGACAAACAAAAAGCAACTGCAGCAATTAAAGATGTTTATGAATTTTGCGAACTATCCGAACCAGAAATATTTTTTTGTAGCAGTCCTTATGAAGTAAGTTTGGTTTTGCTTAGTTTCAGAGGATCGGGCAATAAAAGAGAATATCTTTTAGGCAAAAAACTGACTAAAACATTAGCAACAGATTTAAATAATTTTAATTGGTTAAATCTCGATCTAAATTTAACTAGAGAAGAAGCTTATAAATATGCCAGCGAAGTAGAAAGATATATCTGGCAAATATTGGGAAATAAATTAGGCAGCAAATTAGGCAGTCAATTAAGTAGAGAAGTTAGAAAACAGCTCAAAGAAAGACTTAAAAACCCTTTAAATAATCTGCTCGATCGCAAACAAGAATTTATTCAATGGCGCGAAACGGCAATAGAAGCTTTAGAAAGTTATTTAACTACGCAAAAAGAAAGCCTTTATTTAAACGATCGAGAGCCAATTTTTCCGCTAAAATTCTTATACAGTTTGCCTTTTTATTTTAACGAATGGGCGATCGATTGCTGTTGGTTCGATTTTTGTATATCGGTTTTAAAATGTACTTGCGATCGACAAAAATGGACTTTATTACAGAATTTAGTTTTAGAGTGCGGTTGGTTTTATTTATACGATGGTTTGGCAATTATTTGCGACAGGCCGACTCGATTTTTATTATATGAAGATGTTTTAGATACTCTCCAATTTAGCGATGGATTTAAAATAAATGGCGAGGGAAATCTAGAATTACCAAATAAATATACAAAACAATGGCTGACGCAGTGGTATTTAGTCGAAGAAAATCCGAAAATACTGCGTTTTATTCTCGATCGACTGGGGATAAAATTAATTCAAAACTTGCTACCAGAACAAACAGCTTTAATTCCTTTTTATCGCCAAAAATGGCAAACAATTAAACTATCAACTACACCGATCGATCCTCCAGCAGCCAAACAAGCAATAACAGCTTTTTACCAGTTTTTTAATAAGCGATCGCCGCAATTTTTATTTTTCGACAGTCCCGATGCTGCTATCAAAAAATTGAACCATATTTTAAACCAAGATTTAGCTTTAGTAGTCGATTCATTTTCGATCGAATCTTTATTTTGGAACGATCTAATAAAAAGTTTGCAAAAACAATTAGAAGCTCAATTAAAAGCAGAATTCGATCGCGATGGTTGTTTAAAATACGAATCAAATCCAGAAATAAGCCAATTAAAATCCTTGCTAAAACCTGCTTTCTCTCCAGCAAAATACGAAACAATTAATTCTCAAATCGTTTGGGAAGAAATTGAAATAATATCTCTCGATCGCATTCCGATCGGTTTGTTCGATTATTGTATTAATCTTTTAAATTGCATCCACGATCGGCAAAAATGGGAGATAATTCAGTCAGTAGTTAAAAACTGCGGCTCTATGATAGCTTTAGAATCAATTTGTTTGATAATCGATCGACCAATTAAAATATCTTTCGACAATTCTAAAAATAGTACCGTAATTGAATATAAAGATGGTTTCGAGCTTTAATAATTATGAATAATTTTAGCAAAATTAAAACAAAAATATCCGCAGTAAAAAACGATAAAATTGAAACGCGATCGGACTATTTAGCAACCGAAGAACCCTTACAAATACGTCTCGAAAATCCTCAATATACTTTAGCAATAACAATGAGAACGCCAGGGGCAGATTTTGACTTAGCTGCTGGCTTTCTTTACAGTGAAGGAGTAGTAAATAAAAAAGAAGACATCGAAAAAATTAATTACTGTCTCGATCGAAATATAGAAACCGAACAACGTTACAACATAGTTAATATCTCTCTCAAAAAAAGAGATTTAATAGATTTACCATCGCTACAAAGACATTTTTTTACTAATAGTTCCTGCGGAGTTTGTGGCAAAGCTAATATAGAATTTTTAAAACTAAAAGGATATCCTAAAATTATCAGCAATTTAATAATAAAATCCCAAACTATCTATAATTTATCCGACAAATTACGCCAAGCACAAGGAATTTTTACCGCTACCGGAGGTTTGCACGCAGCAGCATTATTTAATAAAGAAGGACAACTATTAAAATTACGAGAAGATGTTGGCAGACACAACGCTTTAGATAAATTAATCGGATCGGCTTTTTTAGCAGAAGAATTACCTTTAAATAACAGTATCGTTATGGTTAGCGGTCGATCGAGTTTTGAATTAGTTCAAAAATGTATTGTTGCTGGAGTCCCGATATTATGTTCCGTTTCCGCACCCAGCAGTTTAGCAGTATCCTTAGCCGAAGAATTCGATCTTACTTTAATCGGTTTTTTGCGCGAAAATAGATTTAATATCTATTCCGGTATGGAACGAATTTGTCTTTAAAATATTACCTTTGGATATAAAATACAATTTATAAATACCAAGATCGAAGCTAAAAAAATTTCAATTATACATTTTAGTTTTTTTCGATCGCTTATTTTTGTAATTCTTATTCTTCTTAAATTTCTAGAGCTTTTGTTATATAGCGATCTAATCGATCGAAATCTAATCGATCGGAAAATTTTTTAATATTGAATTCTTAATTTTTAATTAGAGCGAAGCGACATTTACTTAATTTAAATAAAAAGATCCGACTCCTGTACGAACGTACCGGGAGACAATAGACAGCTTTAGTAACGATCGATCGGTAGGAATCTATAAGTTATCAATTCAAGGAAAGCTGTCTATTCCTTCCACCCATGGTACGTTCCTTCTACCGAACATCCCCGCTAACAATACCAGACCATTGTACCTTGCTAACCTTTGTACGACGATAAGAAAAGAAAAATTCTGGCTGGCCAAAAGTAC
This sequence comes from uncultured bacterium, assembly GCA_964458305.1. Lineage (GTDB taxonomy): Bacteria > Cyanobacteriota > Cyanobacteriia > Cyanobacteriales > JASJDA01 > JASJDA01. The sequence goes on from CAYWIH010000136.1 coordinate 10,923, forward strand.
ACATCGGGGCGATCGCAATATGCTCTTTTTTTATCCCCAATTTTTCGAGTTGTATTTCGTTTACCCTTCTAATATCTATTCTTACTTTATCCGGTTGCCGATCTTCCGATAACGGAGACTCTTCTATCTCCCACATCCGTTTTAAAACATCTTTACCTTCAAAAATACTTTGACCAACTTCTGCAGCACCTTCAAAAATACTTTGACCAACTTCTGCAGCTACTTCGGTGCTAACCTGATACACTTTACCACTTATCGCCGGCCCCATCGCAATGCGAAGATTATTTAAACTGCTGCCACGATCGATAAAATTACGAATCGCTTCTGGTACAATTGTTTTAGCCGTACCTCTCCATCCCGCATGAACCGCAGCTACCCCAAACGTGCTAACATCCCCTATTAATACCGGAGTACAATCGGCACTAGCTACCCAAACTGCTTGTTTGTCTCGATCGCTAATTATCCCGTCTGCTTCTTTTTGTGTCTTTATCTGTTTCGGAAATAAAACATCCTTGCCATGAACCTGTTTGACCCGATATACTTTAGCACTAGGATCTAACACCCTGACCATATCTTCTGGCGATCGCGGATAAAATGCTTTGGTAAAAAAACCGTGTTTAAAATCGGGTAGCAAACTACAGGTTAAATATGGTAAACCTTCCCAATTCTCCCATCGCCAAATATTATCCATAAAATTACCGTGATATTCGATCGACTACAGTTTCAAACAGCACTCGAGAAATTTTCTCATTTGCCAGAGAAACTAAAAATAACCCTTTATTTATACGATACTATCCCTTCTACCAATCAAAAAATTTGGCAACTAATCGATCGAGGTAATAATTTACCGATAGTCGCGATCGCAAGAGAACAAACAGCAGGAAGGGGACAATGGGGCAGAAAATGGCAGTCAACACCTGGAGGATTGTATTTATCTATCGGCATCGCAACGGCGATCGATCCTCAAAATGCCGATCGTCTTACCATTGCCACAGCCACAGCAATAGCCCATAACCTCCGAGAATATAATATCCCAGTTTTACTAAAATGGCCCAACGATTTAATTTTATTTGGCAAAAAGCTGGGAGGGATAAAAATAGAAACAAGACAACAACAAGAAACTATTACGCGATCGGTTATCGGAGTTGGGATAAATTGGGATAATATAGTCCCCGAAGTAGGGATAAATTTAAAATCCTATTCTAGTGAGATAACATCTTTAGAAATGTTAGCCGCAATTACAGTAGCAGGAATATTAAGGGGATATCAAAACTATCTCGAACAAGGCATAGAGGATATTTTACCTTCCTACTTACAAATTTTAGACAGTATCGATAGAAAAGTTTCGCTAAAAGGTATTCCAGGCAAAGTTATCGGCGTAAACCCAAACGGACAACTGCGAGTAATTTTATCATCTGCTGGGGCAACTACAGAAATTTTACTCGGCCCCGGTCAAATTAGTTTGGGATATCTTGAGTAACGAGTAACGAGTTTAGAATTAAATGAAAAACTATTTAAAACAAAGACGCGATCGACTAGCTCAAATATTCCCCCATCCGGTTATACTGCGATCGGGAAAAGGAGTTTCTCGTAATTTTCCCGCCAATAAATACCCCTTTCGCGCTAACAGTCACTTTCTTTACTTCGCTGGTATTCCCCTCGAAAATGCCGCAATTAAACTAGAAAATGGCAATCTAGAACTATTTATCGACAATCCTAGCCCGAATAGTACCCTCTGGCACGGAAAAATGCCCGATCGCGAGGAAATAGCCCAAAATATCGGCGCAAATGCCGCTTATCCCCTCTCAGAATTGTCCGATCGCACCCTCAACAGCGTAACTTTACCATATAGCATAAATGTTGCTAAAAGTCAAGAAATAGAACTAGCAAAAGCGATCGTCTCCTTAAGACTGACACACGATCGAGCAGCGATCGCCGAAATACGTCAAGCAATAGCAGTAAGCATAAAAGCACATCTAGCAGGGATAAAAGCCACCCCGACAGCCAAAACCGAAGCAGAAGTCAGAGGAGCGATCGAAGGGGTAATAATAGCTGCTAACATGACCCCAGCTTATAACAGTATCGTCACGGTACGCGGGGAAGTCTTGCATAACGAAAAATACCATCGATCGCTGCAAAATGGAGATTTATTATTAGTAGACGTTGGGGCTGAAACTGCCAACGGTTGGGCTTCAGATCTTACTCGAACTTGGCCCGTCAGTGGAAAATATTCATCTACCCAAAGAGATATTTATGATATCGTCTTAGCAGCACACGATCGCTGTATTGCCGCAATGCGTCCGGGGGTAGAATATCGAGAAATACATTTATTAGCTTGTAAAATTATAGCCGCAGGATTGGTAGAATTAGGGATATTAAAAGGAAATGCAGAAGATTTGGTAGAAATGGACGCTCACGCTCTGTTTTTCCCCCACGGAATCGGTCATATCCTGGGTTTAGACGTACACGATATGGAAGACTTGGGAGACTTAGCCGGATACGAAACTGGAAGGGAAAGATCGCAGCGTTTTGGTTTGGGCTATTTGCGACTCGATCGCCCCTTAAAAAAAGATATGGTAGTCACCATAGAACCAGGATTTTATCAAGTACCTGCAATATTAAACAACAAAGAAATGCGATCGAAATATGACAAAGTGGTAAATTGGGAGCGATTAGAATCCTTTAAAGACGTGCGCGGGATTAGAATAGAAGACGATATCTTAGTGACAGAAACGGGTACGGAAATATTAACAGCCAAACTAGCCAATAAAGCAGAAGCGATCGAAAATATTATGGCGCAAATAGACTAAATTCAGTTACCAATGACCGCGCAAATATTGCTTTGCAACATTTGCTAGTG
>CAYWIH010000137.1:0-13746 GCA_964458305.1 uncultured bacterium
ACCCAAAACATCTTTTAACTGGTCAATGGTCAATGGTCAATGGTCAATGTTAAAAACCGATCGGTTCTTCGATCGTATGCTGCGATCGGCGAAATATGTCCTCCTCTTTCTTGACCTATTTCACGACGTAAATAATTAACTATTGCAAAATTATCATCTTGTTGTAAATTTTTTACAATCAGATCGCGAAATTCATCGAGGGTAACTTCGCTACCGTGATATACTTCTGTTTGCACGGGATAACTTTCTAGCAGTCCGGCTATTTCTTCTAAAGTCATTCCCATTCTCGCCACTGTTTCGGCAGTTATAACTGTTTCGGTGCGAGGATTTAAGAAAAGGTTATCCTGATTGAAAAAGCGGTAATTGCGAAATCCCGGGGTAGCTGGTGCGGGAATTGACATCGCATTCATTACCATAACTATACTTGCTACTCCGCAGTATGCTGGATTTTTTTGGGTTACAAAGTGCATACTTAGAGGAATATAGTCTTCTCTGGCTTGGCTTTGTTTGAGTAATATTTCTCCTTCAACTGAGTTGAGTTCGATTAAATTATCTGCAACTGGTAGGGTTTGGGCTTTTATTTGTCCGCCGCTACTCAAACAAAGTCCGATGGTTAATAATTGTAGGGTAGTTCGAGTCAATCGAGCGAGCGGATGATTTTTTCGTTTCATTTTTTGAAAAAGATTTTTTGTTAAATTTATTATCCTTCGATTTTACAATTATCCAGGATAAAATTATCTCAAAAAATATCTTCTTCTTAATATTTTTTCAATTTTTCTTGTTCTAATACTTGCTTGTTCAAAGATAACGAGATCGTACCGATTAAAGTTCCTATTCCCAAAAAGATCGAACCTAACCTAAACAAGCTGAGATACTGACTTTTTTCAATATTATCTAGCAGTTGGGCATTAAATTTTAAATCTGTTTCGCTACCTAATTCTTGATATAAAGAAATCGATTGTTGTAAATAGGTCTTAGCTTCTTGATATTTCCCCAATTTTAAATACATATTTCCCAAAGCAGAAAAATTATCGGCTACTAACTCTTTTTTGCCCAATTCTCGCGCTAAAGCTAAAGATTGCTCCAGATATTCTTCTACTTTTTCATATTCTTCCCTTTGCCAATAAATATTACTTCCCAAACTAGAAAGATTGCGAGCTACTAATTCTTGATTGCCTAATTCTTGAGCTAATTCTAGAGATTGCTCTAAATAGTTTTGGGCTTTTTCATAATCTTTCATACTTAAATATATTGAAGCTAGATCGTATAAATCTCGAGCGATCGATTCTTTTTCTTTTATTTTTATTGCTAGAGCTAAAGAGCGATCGAGATATTTTTTAGCTTCGGTTATTTTTTCGAGCTTTAAATAAGTTAAGCCTAAATTGTAATAATTTTCGGCAATTATTTCGTTATCTTCTATTGTCTGTGCTATTGCTAAAGATTCTTCAAAATAAGATTTTGCTTTTTGAGTTTCAGCAAATTTTAAAGCGAGCGAACCTAAATTAGATAAATCCCGAGCAACTAATTTTTTTTCTTCTAATTGTCTTGCCAATTTTAAAGATTGCTCGAAATATTTTCTGGCTTTTTCTGGTTCTTCTTGTGCCGACAAAAACAAACCTTTATAACTGAGGCTGTTAGCTATCAATAATAGTTTTTGCTGTTTTTCTAATTGTTGATAAATTTGACTGGATTTTTGTAAAGTTTGAATGGTTCGATCGTGTTTTTCTAGAGCAAAAAAAGCCTCGCTAATATCTACTTTAGTATCTGCTTCTGCTTCTAGGTTGCTTACTTTTTGATAAACTAAAACTAAGCTTTCCAGTTGTTCTACAGCTTCGGAATGTTTTTCTAAAAAATTATAAGTTGCGGCTAAATTTTTCAAACAAGCTATTTGACCTCTGGTGTCGCCCAGCTTTTCATACAAACTTAAAGATTGCTTCCACAAGTTTAATGCTCGTGCAAATTGTTCTCGATCTTTATTTTTATCTAATTCGTATAGCTTAACACCTTCAATAAACAATCGATCGGCTGCTTGATAAAGTTGATAAGCTTTTATTTTTAGCTCTGTATTTTCTGTTACTATTACCGATGGAGCTGCAACTACTCGATCGCCTGAAGATAGATCGGTAAAATTGATACTAATCCCTAATAATGCTGCAAATCCGCAAGAAAAGACGCTTTTAAAACCCTGAGCCATATCCCTTTAAACTTTAATTGTTCTAACTAATAGTTATCAATACTTTATTTAATAATGCCCTTTTTTTTTGTTGGCGATAGCAGTTGTTATTACAATACTACGCAACTACACAAATCTAGATTATTAACAATCGTATAAACAATGCAAAACAATCTCAAAAACCCTAGATAGCAACCAACTATTGGCAATTTGCCGAATATTTTTTTACGCTACCTAGATTAAGTTTTGCTACTCTAATGATATAGCAGTTAAGAAATCGCAATATAAACTTAAAATATACTGAAAAAATTTCTTATCTGTCTAAAATTATAAAATGATGACGACAAATATGGTAGCTTTTAATATAGATAAGCCAGCAGCCCAAAACTCTCTAGCCCTTCGCCAAGTTTGGCAAGAGATCGAACCTAACAGTTGTCCTTACAACTATAATTTCCACATGCACACTGTTTTCTCTGACGGACAGTTAAGTCCGTTAGCATTAATGAAGCAGGCGATTACTTTAGGTTTGAAAGGAATGGCAATTACCGATCACCATTCGATCGAAGGCTATAGAGCTGCTGAAGAGTGGTTGAGATCTAAGAGTGCATCTTTGTCTGAGGTGCAGCTTCCACATCTCTGGACTGGGGTAGAAATTAGCTGCGATCTATTGGGATCTGAAGTCCATATTTTAGGTTATGCTTTTACACCAGAAGATCCGGTGCTAAAACCTTACTTGCAAGGAAAAGCACCATCGGGAAAACACTATCAAGCTAAAAATGCGATCGCCGCCATTCATCAAGCAGGAGGTTTAGCTGTTTTAGCTCATCCAGAACGTTATCGCAAACCTGCTGATGTCTTAATTCCAGCAGCAGTACAATTAGAACTCGATGGGGTAGAGGCTTATTATGCTTATGGTAATCCAAAACCTTGGCGACCTAGCTCGGCTCAAACTAAAAGAGTTTTACAACAAGCCAAAAATTACGATCTTTTCACAACCTGTGGTACTGATACTCACGGTTTGAATATACTTCAGCGAATTTAAATTAATTGTTTAGTAACGTTGAGCGACAGAAAAATGTAACTCTGACTTGTTTAGCTAAGTTATTTTAACTTGGTTAGCTTTTTTGGAGTTCAGTTAATTCCGACTGCTAAAACCATTAATAAAATAGTTCCAAAACTCATCAATGCTAAAATTGAACCCCATTTAAATAACTCGCGAACGGGGTTTGGAGAAGTATTTTTCATCTGAGTTCCTTCTTATAAAGTTTTTAGGTTATTTTTCATAAATATAACTAAACTAAATCTTAAAAATGAGAAAAGCAACAGTTATTCATTTTTATTGATATTTCTTCAATAGTAAAATGAGGTAAAATCTCAATCAGTCAGTCCGTGTTTGAGGGCATAACGAACTAATTCCGTGCGGCTGTTAGTGCCAGTTTTACTAAACAAACGACTGACATATTTCTCGACATTTCTGACGCTAGTTTCGAGTCGGCGAGCAATTTCCTTGTTCATTAAGCCTTCAGCAACCAAATCTAAAACGCTTTGCTCTCGGGGTGTAAAATCAATTTTAATTGGTGGAGCGGTGGGAACGAGACTCGATCGATCTTGTAACATCGATTTAATAGTAGCGATTTCGCGAGCTATTTTTTGCCATTCTTCGCTAGAACTATTAGCAGCAGCAGATTTTTTGCGCTTAGAAATTAAATTTTTCACGATCGCTTCTAATTCTTCAGGATCGAAAGGTTTAGCTAAATAAGCATCGCAACCAGCTTCGTAACCTAAAATGCGATCGCCAGTCATACCTCTTGCGGTTAAGAATACCACCGGAAGGTTAATAAAACGAGGATCTTCTCGCATTTTTTCGAGAAATTGATAGCCGTTAACTTCTGGCATCATAATATCGGAAATAACGAGATCGGGAGTTTCTTGCTCTAACAATTCCCAAGCTTCGTTAGCATCTCGAGCCAGCATAACAAAAAATTGTTCCTCATCTTCTAAATAAGCTTTAACAGATTCTCTGACTCCAGGTTCGTCATCAACCAACAATAATTTACTTTTTTCTTCGGACATTTCGCTGCTTATTTGACTGTATATTAATCTAAAGAAACCGAATCAACATCGATAGTTTTAACTTCTGCATCTTTGGTAACATTTTTCTGAGTTGCACCATCAGCAGGGGATGAGTTGATATCGCTGCGACGAGACTGGACGAAATTGGTTAATAATTGAGTCAATCCCGTAAACAGCAAACCCAAAATAATTGCATCGTCCACTTGTCCGACAATGGGAATTAAATCCGGGGCAATATCGATCGGACTGAGAAAATACAACAAACTACCCAAAATAACCCACCAGCGATACTTGGGATTACCTAAAAGGCTATTGTACCAGTTATAAATCGATTGAGGAGAAAAATTCATGTCTTACGTATTTTAATGGCCCATAGTAAATATTTTTACAGATCGATCGAGAATAATTTGAGAGATTCTGTTGAGAAAACCGAACAGATTGGCAAGCAGGGTAAAATAAAAATCTCTCCTTCAAGTTCGATCGAGCGTAGCAAGCAAAAAATATGGTGCTAATTGTCCAAAAATACGGCGGTACGTCGGTAGGTACGACAGAAAGAATTAAAGCAGTAGCCAAAAGAGTTAAAAAAACCGTAGATCGAGGCGATCGAGTGGTGGTGGTAGTATCGGCAATGGGAAAAACTACCGATACTTTGGTAAATTTAGCTCGAGCTATCTCTGAAAATCCCAGCAGTAGGGAAATGGATATGCTTTTATCCACCGGAGAACAAGTCTCGATCGCTTTGATGAGTATGGCCCTCCAAGAATTAGGACAGCCAGCGATTTCTTTAACCGGGGCACAAGTAGGGATCGTAACCGAAGCGGCCCACTCTCGAGCGAGAATTTTACAAATTAAAACCGATCGGATCGCCAAACATCTCGATCGATCTGAAGTAGTTGTAGTGGCTGGTTTCCAGGGGATCAGCAGCAGCAGCGATTTAGAAATTACGACCCTAGGAAGGGGGGGATCGGATACTTCTGCGGTGGCTTTGGCTGCATCTTTGGGGGCGAGTTGTTGCGAAATTTATACTGACGTACCGGGTATTTTAACTACAGATCCTCGTTTAGTACCCGAGGCGCGAATGCTCGCAGAAATTACTTGCAACGAGATGCTAGAATTAGCTAGCTTGGGGGCGAAAGTATTGCATCCGAGGGCGGTAGAAATAGCCCGCAATTATGGCGTACCCTTAGTAGTGCGATCTTCTTGGAGCGAAGATCCAGGAACTAGGGTAACATCTCCCGTACCGATGCCCCGCAGTCTTTTAAGTTTGGAAATTACTAAAGTAGTCGACGGGATAAAATACGACAGCAACCAGGCTAAAGTAGCTTTGTTGAGAGTACCCGATCGCCCGGGGGTGGCGACTAGTTTGTTTGGGGAAATTGCTAGGCAAAACGTGGATGTGGATTTAATTATTCAGTCGATCCACGAGGAAAATACTAACGATATCGCTTTTACGGTCGAAAGAAGCCAGTTAAAGGCAGCAGAAGCGATAACAGAGGCGATCGCGCCAGTTTTAAGATCTTCGTCTCAAGCTGCCCCCCAAGAGGCTGAGGTGATGGTAGAAAGAAATATTGCTAAAGTAGCGATCGCGGGGGCCGGCACGATCGGCAGGCCGGGTATTGCGGCAAAAATGTTTCAAACTCTAGCCCTCGAAGGCATTAACATTCAGATGATTTCTACTTCGGAGGTGCAAGTCAGTTGCGTTATCGATGCCAAACTTTGCGATAAGGCGATCGCGGCTTTATGTGGGGCTTTTGAAATCGATAGTTCTCCGGTACAATATGGGGGCAATATTACTGAAGATAGCGGTAGTTTGGCTCGCGGTGTGGCACTAGATTCTAATTTGGCTCGTTTGGCTATTCGTCACGTCAGCGATCGCCCGGGTATGGCTGCAGAAATTTTTGGCACTTTGGCTGAGTATAATGTCAGCGTCGATACGATAATTCAGTCTCAGCGGTGTCGGATCGTTAATGGCATTCCGACTCGAGATATTGCTTTTACGGTGAAGCGATCGGATGGGGATCGGGCGAAAATTGCTCTGGAAAGTTTGGCAACTAAAATCGGTTGCGGTGAAATTTTATTGGATACTGAAATTGCTAAAGTAAGTATCGTCGGTGCGGCTATGGTGGGTCAACCTGGTATTGCTGCTCGCTTTTTTGGCGCGATCGCTGAGGCAAATATTAACATTCAGATGATTACTACTTCTGAAATTAAAATTAGTTGCGTGGTTGCTAAAGAGGACGGGGTGGCAGCTTTGCAAGCAGTTCACCGGGCTTTTGGTTTGGCTGCAGAAAAGTCGGTTAGAGTTGAAGCATAGAGAAATCAGTTAGGAACGTACCATGGTAAGTTCGTACAGAACTCAGAAGTTTTTTAATTTAAGATCGATCGATTTATTTTAAAAGATCTTAGGATTGACAAAATGTCTTAATTTTAATGATTCTGACTTCTGTTATACTTCCTACTTATTAACGATTTCGGGTATTTTGTCGGTTTTGCCGAAACCATTTTTATTGTATCTAGGTTCTAATCTTTCGACTACGGCCGCGCCAACAGCATCCCCCCAAACATTAACGGTAGTGCGACAACGATCGAGAAACCAATCGATCGCTAAAATCAAGGAAATACCTTCAACTGGTAAATCTAAGGTTCTCAGAACGACAATTAAAGTTACCAAACCAGCTTGAGGAATTCCCGCAGCACCGATCGCGGCTAAAGTAGCGGTTAATAAAATCAAAATTTCTTGTCCGAGGCTCAATTCTATGCCGTAAATTTGAGCGATAAATACTGCTGCTACTGCTTCGTAAAGGGCCGTACCGTCCATGTTAACTGTAGCACCGAGGGGCAGGACAAAATTAACTATCGGCGCGGGTACGCGATTGTTTTCGATCGCACATTCGATCGACAGTGGTAAAGTTGCGGAACTAGAAGCGGTTGAAAAAGCCGTTGTCAGGGCCGGTAACATATTTTTTAAGTAATCGATAACCGGTCTTCTGGCGATCCAAACTAAGATTATCGGTAAAACGATTAAAGCGTGAATAGCTAAACCGAGTACTACGGCGACTACAAATTTACTCAGGCTCAAAAATTCGGTGGCAAATCCGCTAAAACCCCCTGCTTGTCCCAAACGACCGGCTATTAACGCCCCTATCCCCACGGGTGCGGCTAATAAAATTAAATGAATCATGCTCATAAAGGTGTCGTTGAGGCTGTTGGTTAAGCGAATAACGGGGGTAGCTGCTTCTCCTAGGGTACTCAAAACTCCGGCAAATAACAGGGAAAAGACGATTAAAGGTAACACTTTATTATCGGCCATAGCCTGAAAAATATTAGTCGGTAGCAAACCTACCACCATTTCTTCTAAGACATCGCCGATCGAACGATTTTCCCTTCCTTGAACTTTTCCGGCGATCGCTAAATCGATTTTTAATCCAGATCCTTGTTGTTGTGGGGTAACAAGTTCTCCGAGTGGATCTGTCCAAGCGACTACTGTTAGTTTATTATCTTCTCTATTTCTTTCGGGTTTAATAACTCCGCGAATTTGATTCGGATCGGATAAAATGACTTGATAGCGTTCGTCTAATCCCGATCTAAATTGTTCCCCTGCGATGGTAATTTCGTTATTTTCAATTTGATAAGCGACATTTTCTAATACTTGACCTCCTCGCAAAGCAATTCGATCGGCTTCGTTATCGACAACTCCAGGTTGAACTAGGTTGACGACGATTAAACCGAGGGTTACTGCGATTGCTGTGGTGCTTAAATAGTAAATAATGGTTTTAGTGCCGATCTTTTTTAGTTGACGAATATCCCCCAAACTGGTGACGGCGACTATCATAGAAGTCATCACCAAAGGAATAATCAACATCGATAGACCGTTGATAAATAATTTTCCTAAAAATTCGACCGATCTGGCAAAATTGGGCAAAAAACCGCCCAAACATATTCCGGCGATAATACCAATTAAAATCGGTATTATTAAAGATTTTGATTCTTGAAGTTCCTTCATTAATGTTGTCCTCTAAAAGTTTGCGATCGCAGCAAAATTTTTGCTCGATCCCACGAGTTAATATATACGAAACCAACGAAGGATCTTAAATTTTTACGATCGAACCCTTTATTTTTTCCAAATCTATACTGTAAGGGCGATCGAGTTAGAAAATGTCTATAAAGTAAGAAATTTTACCTAAAAATGGCATTTAAACGCGCAAAAAACTTGTTAAATATATAAATTAAAATCTCACAAGTTCTACTTGTCCGTATTCTGGTAGCGGATCGCCAATGTTATTATTGCGATTAAATAATTCGTCGGGCCTTGGCGGTATTTCTACCGATTGAAAAAAGCTATTGTTTTGGTTAATTTCGTAGCTTTCATTCGTCTGTTCCGTTCCTTCTCCTAAAGCCCAAAGCCAGTCAGATTCAGTTTTTGCTGTTACTCCGGCTAGTTGTATTGCTTCGTTTCTTTGAGCGATTAGTTGGGGGTTAGTTTCGGCTTTTGCCCCTCGAGCTGAGATTGCTGTCATCGCGATCGTCGCTCCTACCACTATTAATATACGTTTCAACAATTTATTTTTCATAAGGGTTTTATACTAAGTATTTTTTTTTTACATTTATTAAGTTAACTCTCAGATAAATTTTTTGTAAATCCGAAAATTCTTTGAGAAACTAACTTAAGTTTATTTTTTGCTTATAATTATGATACGTAAAAATACTTAACATTACCAGTTTTCTTGAAAATAACAATTGTCGATCGAAATTATCCTAGAAATTCTTGCTAATAATTTGTTTTTTTATCATATTTTTCTGCTATTGTCAATCTCAAGAGTCGTTCGGAACACAGAGGAATATTTATGAAAATTCGTATTAGCATCGATCGCAGGAGTAGGAGAGCTATTTTAAATCTTCACTTACATAAATAAAAGCAGTATCGTCGGCGAGTATTTGATATTTAATCGCAGTATCGGTAATAGTTTTAAGTCGGTTTTTATAACTTGTAAAATCAGCTAAATCTCTGATTTTTGCTAATCCCCAATATTGAGGTATTAGTTGTAGGAAGGGATCGGAAAAATTAACAAGATCTTTTTGATTGTCAATGAAATTAATCTCGATCGTTTCTTCGTATTTATTTCCGTCAGAAAGAATTCCAGTTAGCTTTAATTTTCCAGAAATTCGATCGCTTTTATAACCGTATAATATTACAGGGCGATCGGTTAATAAATTAGGGATTTCGAGAGGATAAATTTCTGGTGTTTCTCCAGAACCGATCCAACTTATATCGATCTTTGTTAAGACAGGATCGTTAATTTCTGCCAGAAATTTTGCGACTTTTGCAGATAGTTGCGCTTCGGAATATGCTTCGATTTTATTTTTATTGTCAAATTTTCTAAAAATATTTATATTGGAGCGATCTCGATAATTATTAGGATCGAAAGTATAAAAACGATATTCTGGCTTAAGATTTTTTCGTACTCGATCGATAATTTTTCTACTATTACTATCGGAACTATTACCAATCAAAACAATCGAGGGAAAATAATCCTGAGTACTCGGCAATAATTGTAACAATCGATCGATACCTCGATCTAATTGTAGCCGACCTCCAGCTTGCAAGTTATCTAGATAATTTAAGGCATTTTTTCGATTAGCTGGAGTGTTTTTAAAAGATCTATTTTCAAGATGATTTTTGTTATCGGCAAAATCAATAATAGTAAAAGTATCTTCAGGATTTAACTGCTCGATAAAATTTTTCATTAATAATCGAGATCGTGCCAAAGAAGATTCAGATTGAGGGCGAGAACTATCAATTAAAAAAACGATATCTTTAGGAACAATTTGATTATTATTGTATTTTTTTGAAGGATTTAAATGGAGATCGAAATAAGATCCGATCGAGTTAGTTTCGGTTAAGATTTGTTTTCCAGTTTGGCTTGAAGATAATTTATAATTCAAAATAAAATCTTGCTTATCGAGATTTTTTTCGGGTAATAATTCTACTTTTACCCCAGAACTTGTATGAAGAACTGCTATTTTATGACTAGAAGATTTAACGTCATAAACTGACATTCCTCCGTATATTTGTAAGCTCGTTTCTATTTTATTGTTGCGATCGAGTTTTTGTTTGGGGAGAACAGCCAGAGGAAAATTATATTGATATTCACCATTTTTAAATTTAACTTGGTTGCTGTAGCGGAGGGTTATTTCTACGGTTTCTTTTGGCAAAATATTATTAATTACATTAGTAACGACATTATTATTATCTCTTTGTAGTAAAGCGATAGTTTTTGTTTCCTTTATATTACGATTAAAAGTTGCGATCGCTTCCGATTTCTTGGTTATTTTACTTTGATAAGTTTTCGCTCCTATTTTAATTTCCATTCCCTCGATATTCATTGTTTCTGGAGCGAGAAATTTATACACCGATCGTGCGGGTCTATCGTGGGGATTAGACAAAGTTTGTTTTATTTCGGTAATAGCAACATTTCCAGATATTATCGTCTCGATTTTAATATTTTCTAAGATTAAATTTTCTTTTTTTCCGTCGATTATTCCAAATAAGATCGCCGACTCGCTCGGATATTTAGAGTTAAATTTACCTTCACCGATCGCATTACTGTAGTTAGTGTAACCGATAAGATTAGGACGATTAGTCAGGCTTTTTTCTGTAATAAATAAATACCGCGTCGTCAACAAAGCAATTATTAATAATATTACCGCTCTAACTGACGATTTACGCGGTACTAATTTTAATGTATTTTTGATTGGCTTTAAATCTTTTAAGATTTCATCTACCGATTTATATCGCCGTTCTGGGTTAGTTTCGATCGCGCGATCGATAATTTTTGCTAAAGATTCTCCGACGGAATTTTTATTATCTAAATAATTGCGCCAATTTAAAACATTCTCTCGTTTGTTTAATACCTTTTGAGGATCTGCTTGAGTTAGCAAACGAATACAAAGAATTCCCAAACTATAAATATCGCTAGCATAAATTGCCGCCCCTTTAATTTGTTCTGGAGCGGTATAACTAGAATAATTATTGAGGGAATTTAGTCCTAAATTAGTTAACATTATTTTTCGATCGCTTTTACGTCGAATAATATGCTGAGGTTGAAGGTTTTGATGAACTATACCCTGGCGATGAAGTCCTTTTAAAATTGGCAGTATATCTAATAGTAACAATCTCAGTTCTTTTTCTTTAAAAACTCCATAGACAGCTAATTGTCGCTCGATACTATGGCTTTCGATATACTCGCTTATTAAATATCTATATCCAGCTTCGATCGCGTATTCTAATAATTTCGGAATCGGCTTATGCTTGCTTAATTTTTGTATTTGATTTTGTAATAATTCAGCTTCGATCGCAAATAATTTAGCTGTTTTCTCTGCTTTATTGACTGGATCTAAAAACTGTTGAATTATATAATAAGAAGGTGACAATCCTCGATCGTCCCTCGCTAAAAATGTTTTTTGTCGATCGGATCTCGAAATTATCCTGATTGCCCGATAGCGATTTAATAATAATAATAAAGCACTGCAACCCTGACAGTTCACCGCATCCCCGGAATTTTCTGGATGCCGACAATTGGGATTAAAACAATAACTTCGATCGGCTCGATCGTCTAATTGTTTGGTTATCAGAGCTGTAGACATGGCACATTTTTGTTATTATACTACTTAAGTAAATAAATTAAATCTAATCTACACATTGTAACGATATTTATTTTGAAGTTAATCTTTTATAAAGTTAAATTAAATTTTAAATTTAGCAAATTTTAAGGAAGTAATGCTCTGACAAAGAATAAGTCTCGATCTTAACCCAGAAACTAATGTTTTGTGTTTACCTTTGTCCCAGATTGGGTTATGTTGCAATAGCAGCAACTTTCCTTAAGTGTTCCTATGTTACCTATTTCCGATCGGCAACGCTTGCATATAGAGGTTTTACTAAATTTAAAGGATAATAATGCAGATAGTGGTAGCGACGTAATTAAAGGATTAACTCAAACACAGAAATCTTTACCTCCTCGTTACTTCTACGACGATCGAGGATCTCAATTATTTGAAAAAATCTGCCAATTACCAGAATATTACCCAACTCGCACCGAAACGGCTATTTTACAAGAATATGCTCCAGAGATAGCAAAGTTAACAAGTGTTTGCGAACTGGTAGAATTAGGGAGCGGAAGCTCTACTAAAACCCGTCTTTTATTAGATGCTTATTCGAAGTTAGGATCTCCATTACACTACATTCCTATCGATGTCAGCCAAGGAATTCTTTCGCAAAGTGCTCGTTGCTTATCGATCGATTATCCTAATTTAGAAGTTTTTGGTTTAGTTGGCACTTATTCCCAAGCTTTAGCAAAACTCTCATCTCCTAAAAAAAATCAGCGGCTCATCTTTTTTTTAGGCAGTAGTTTAGGTAATTTTAATCCTCAAGAATGCGATCGCTTTTTTAGTGAAATTAAAACTGCTTTAAAAAGTGGCGATTATTTTTTATTAGGAGTAGATTTACAAAAATCGATCGAAGTTCTCGAGGCTGCTTACAATGATTCTTTAGGGGTTACCGCAGCTTTTAATCTCAATATGTTGCAACATCTTAATTGGCGGTTTCAAGGTAATTTCGAGCTTAATAATTTCGAGCATCGCTCTTTTTATAATGTTTCAAAATCTCAAATTGAGATGCATTTAGTTAGTTTGCGATCGCATTTTGTTCGTTTAGAAGCTCTCGATTTAACTATAGATTTTCAAGCAGGCGAAACTATTTTAACTGAAATTTCCCGTAAATTTAACTTACATTCAATGCAAAAATACTTTGAAGATCGAGGATTTAAAATCGTTTCTTCTCTCAGCGATCCTAACAATTGGTTCGGTCTGATTCTCGCTCAACTTATTTAAATTATAAGCTAAAAAAGCCGTTCTAACTTCTCACTTTTTGAATGGCTTTCTTCCTGTAAACAAGGAAAAAATTGCTCCGATCTAATTCAAAATCCAAGCTCAATCATAATTTTTCAAAAATTCCCTCATATATTGATTGACTAGATCGGGTTTTTCTTGTTGCACCCAATGACTGCAATTAGGAATGTATTTAATTTGCAAATTTTTTACATATTCTTCAGTTCCATAAGTCAATTCTTTTCCTAAAGCCGTATCTGCTTCGCCCCAAATCATTAAAGTAGGAATTTCTAAAACAAAATTCATTTTATTTGCTTCTTTTTTCGCAAACAAACCTTTAAATATATTACGATAATAATTAAGCATCGCAGTTAAAGCCCCTGGCCTGGCCGCAGCATTTTTATAAGCTTCAATATCTTCGGCAGAAAAAGCACTTTTATCTACTGCCATACCTGTAAAAATAGTACCAATTCTTTCATAATTATTTTGACGCAAATAAAATTCTGGTAATAAAGGTAATTGAAAAAAGAAAATATACCAACTTCGTAATAATTGTCGATAACTTTTTAAACCCCTTTGAAACAGAAGAGGATGGGGAATATTCATGACAATTAATT
>CAYWIH010000138.1:0-13333 GCA_964458305.1 uncultured bacterium
TAGAGCGTCACCTTGCCAAGGTGAATGTCGCGCGTTCGAATCGCGTTACCCGCTTGTCAGTGAATAATGAATTTAAAACTCGACACCAAACCAAACAGATAGGTCGAACTAAAAACGAGATCTGCCATTAACTAGATTCAAAACAACTCTAGAATAAAGTTAAACGATCGGACTGATGGGAGACTAGAGTACGATAGTTAGTTGTGTTTGAAGCAGCCAAAAATACTAAAGCTGAAATTAAAGTTTCGTAGAATACGAGTTATATCCTAAATTGATATAAATTATAAAATCGTGCGAACGAAAAAAGTTAAGAAAATCGATTTAAATACGAGCTATCCTTGTCCTTGTTGCAAGAAAGGGAGTATTTCAGCAATTGCCTTAACAGAAGCATTCGGTTGCGATCGATGCCAGCAAATATTTGTAATCGAAGCCAACGAGCGAATTATCAAACAACTAGCAAATAGTTACGCGATCGAGGGATCTTGGCAGTGGACGGGGAAACAGTGGAAGAGTACCAACCAAACTAACTGGAAACAAACTTACCTATCCGTAGCGATCTGCACGATTTTTATCCCAGCAATGGTGTTCTTAATTTTAGGGACAAATATTCCCACAAACGCAGCCAAAATATTACTATTAGCCCTTTTCCTAGCAGCATTCTCGATCGTGGTCTGGTTAGCTTATAGAAACTAAAACAATGACAACTGACAGCCTACCCAACTCAATACCGATCGCAGTCCAGCGCGCCTATAGAGCATTTTTGCAACTAGGAACGATCGAAGCAGAAGAGCGCAGCAGAGGAGTAAAAGCAATGGCTGTAGCCTTAGAAAAAGGCATATCAGACATTTTAGAAGCAAACACCCTCGATCTGGTAATGAGTCGAGAAATGGCAGTACCAGAATTAATTCTCAAATGGCTCAAGCTAACCCCAGAAAGAATGCAAAATGCGATCGCAATTCTGCACGGCCTCGCAGAAAGATCCGACCCGATGGAAAGAATGATGAACGCATCCCATCAACTCAATTCTTCCCAAACCTACAGCCAACTGAGACCTTTAGGCGCGATCGCTTTCGTTTATGAAGCCTTCCCCGAACTAGCCGCGATCGCTGCAGGAATGTGCCTCAAAACCAGCAATAGTATTATATTACGAGGCGGCTCTGAAGCAAGCCAAACCAACACCTTAATCGGTCAAATTCTACAAATAGCCCTAGAAGAAGCAGATCTACCTAAAGGTTGTGTCGAAACGATCGGCGGCGATCGGAGTTCTTCAATTCAAGATCTGGTATCCTTAAATCAATATCTCAGTTTAGTCATTCCCTACGGTCGTCCTAGTTTAATATCTCAAGTAAGCCAACTATCAACAGCACCGACGATCGAATCAGCCATGGGTAATTGTTATCTCTATTGGGCTGCTAGCGGCGATTTAGAATTAGTTCGTAGGATAATTATCGATTCTCACGCTTCCCAACCAGATCCAGTAAATGCGATCGAAAAAGTTTTAATTAATTCCAATCAAAAATCATCATCTTTAATCAGACTTTTCAGCAATCTTAGCGAAAAAGGTTTTCAATTGCGAGGGGATAAAGCATTAGTAGCAGAATTTCCCGAACGTTTAACTCCAGTAACCGAAGCAGAATGGAGTAAATCTTATTTAGATAAAATAATTGCTTTTAAAAAAGTAGAGACTATAGAATCTGCGATCGCTTGGATCGGTCAATATAGTAGCGGTCATGCTGATTGTTTGATTACAGAATCTTATCAAGAAAGCCGCAAATTTGCGACTGGTTTGGATAGTGCTTTAATTTATATTAATGCTTCGCCTAAGTTTTCTCGCTACCCCAGAAAAGGAGAATCAGTATTTTTAGGGATTTCCAATCAAAAAGGATACGGTAGGGGTTTAATTAGTTTAGAAACTTTTACTACTACTAAGCAAATAGTTCAAGGTGAAGGAATTATTTAAAAACCACTAAGAGAAAGAGAATTAGAATCGATCGAACAAACGACCCTAAAACCGACAAACTCGTAGGTATTGCTACGTTGGGCCATAAGGCGATCGCGACAAGCACAACGACAGTCAGAAGGGGAATTCAACCAAGATCCGCCCCGTAAAACTTGAAAAGAAAGATCGCGATCGCGCAGATCTAACCAAGCACTACCATCGTCGGGTGCGCCTTGATAATTTTTATGCCAGGTGTCGATACACCACTCGTAAACTAGCCCGTGCATATCGTACAATCCAAAAGCATTAGGGGGAAAAATGCCGACTGGTGTGGTTTCGCCGCGATATTTGACGGTTGTCTCAGAAGCATAAGCATAATTGCTATCATAATTAGCTAAATCGGCAGTGATAGTCTCACCAAAATAAAAAGGAGTATCAGTACCAGCACGACAAGCATATTCCCATTCTGCTTCGCTTGGTAGGCGATATTTTCTGCCGGTTTCGCGAGACAGTCGCTGACAAAATTCAACTGCATCGTACCAAGAAACGTTTTCTACCGGACGGTTATCGCCAGTAAATTCTGAAGGATTTAAATTCAATTCTCGATTGACTTGAGGTAAAGCAGCGATCGCAGCCCATTGAGCTTGAGTTATCGGAAATTTACTCATAAAAAAGGATTCGACTTTTACTTTATGTTGGGGACGTTCGGATCTCGAAGCGAGATCGGATTTAGAACCCATGAGAAAATCGCCTCCGGGAATGGAGACCATATCTAAAGTTATTTTTTCGTCTAATTCTTCGTTGTAATATGATGTTTGATGGCGAGCGTAATCGATGGTATTCCCGAAAGAGTCTACTGTAATCGTTTCAAATTCAAATTTATTTAACTGGGGAATATCGATAATCATTGAATTTGAGGGAATAGAATCATCTAGTTTGGTTAAGATCCCATTTTCTGGATTTTCTAAATCTTCGAGTGCTTGCTCTGCTTTTTGATAGCGTTTGTTTGTATCTTTTTGTAATAATTTACTTAAAATTTTTGCGAAATTCTGGGAAACGGGTCGATCGAGGCTATTATTCCAACGTTCTACCCAGCTATATCCATTACACATAAATAGCTCTTTTGGATGAACTCCACTCAACAAATGAAAACAACTGACTCCCAAGCTAAACAGATCGCTAGCTGGAGTTGCTTTACCTTCGACGATCTGTTCTGGAGCGGCGTATCCTAAAGATCCTAAAGAAGTAGAGGTATCTTTGCTGAAGGGGTTTAATACTTTGGCTATGCCAAAATCGATTAAAACATAATTACCATCGTAATGGCAACAAATGATGTTTTCTGGTTTGAGATCGCGATGAACTATGCCGCGATCGTGGATGAATCCTAATACTGGTAAGAGATTGAGTAAAAGCTCTCTAATTTGAGTTTCGCTAAATACTCCTTTGTGCTTTAATTTTTTGCGTAGGTCTTCTCCTGCGATAAATTGTTGGGTCAAATAAAAATAGTTGTTTTCGTGGAAGTAAGCTTGCAGATAGGGAATTTGAGGATGTTCTCCTAAAAGTTTTAATTGTTGTGCTTCTTGATGAAATAAATCTTTGACTTTCGAGGATATTTGACTTCCTTGGGCTTGGGGTGCTAATTGTTTGACTACGCACAACTCATCAAATTTGTCAATGTCTCGGGCTAAGTAAGTTTTACCGAAACCCCCTCTACCCAAAGGCTTCAATATTTTATATCTGTTTCTTAAGAGTATTTTTAAAGGAGCACCGCAATTTTGGCAATAGGGATGATGCTTGTAGTTGAGAGGCTGGGTACAGTCAGGATTGAGACAACAAATCATTACCAAGATTTAGGGCGTTTTATTAATTAATATAAAGATTTTTTTGACAAAATAGAATCTTACTTAAAGCATAATTAAGTTGGCTTAATAATGACAAATATTTAGGTATGTATGGTTAGATCGATTTGTAGTTTATTGAATTTTAACTTTAATAGTTAGCTTTTCAAAGCTTCGATCGCAACTTCGTTATATATCAGCAATAAAATTAAAGATCCGATGGGCTAGGGCTAATTTTGTATTAAGTTCGACTGCTTCGATTCTACCGTTTCGATCGATTAACATTCCTTGATTGCTATCGCTGCTGAAACCAGCACCTGGGAGGTCGATCGGATTGGCGAAAATTGCATCCAATCTTTTATTTTTTAACTTTTCTTTAGCAGGCTTGACAATATCTCCTGTTTGTGCTGCAAAGCCGATTAAAATTTGACCGTCTCGTTTGCGATCGCTGAGTTTTTTGAGAATGTCGGGGACTGGTTCGAGGGATAATTGAGAGGGAAGATCTTTTTTGCTTAATTTCGAGCTGAAATATTGGGCTGGTTTGACATCTGCTACTGCTGCTGACATTACCACCAGATCGGCGCGATCGAAGGCTGATAACATTTCTCGCTCCATTTGAGCGGCACTGACTGCAGTAATAATGCGAATATTAGCTAAAGATTTTGGTAATTCTATTTCGGTAGGCCCGCAGACTAAAGTAACGGATGCACCGCGATGCATTGCCGCTCGAGCTAGGGCTAATCCCATTTTACCAGTAGCTGGATTGCCAATAAACCTGACTGGGTCGAGATATTCTCTAGTTCCTCCGGCACTAATTAAAACATTTTTTCCGTTTAAATCTCGTTTTCCGCTAGTATGAAATAGAGATTCGATCGACTGCACGATCTCTTTTGGTTCTGCCATTCTTCCCGCACCGACTCGATCGCAGGCGAGCAGTCCAGAAGCAGGCCCGATCGTATGATAGCGAGGATTTTCTTGCAAAATTTGCCAGTTTTTTTGTACTGGGATTTGCTCCCACATGTCCGTATTCATTGCCGGAGCTAATAATACCGGACACCGAGAAGCTAAAACCGTATTGGTGATTAAATTGTCGGCAATACCGTGAGCCAATTTAGCCATCGTATTGGCCGTTAGCGGCGCAATAGTTAAGAGCTGCGACCATTCTCCTAATTCAATATGTAATGGTTTAGGAGCGATCGGATTCCAAAAATCTCGATCTCGATAGACTCGATGTCGACTGAGGGTAGATAAAGTTAAGGGAGTGATAAATTCAGTTGCTGTTTGGCTAAGCATAACGCGAACTTCTACCTCAGCTTGAAACAGTTGAGAAACAAGTTCGCAGACCTTATAAGCAGCAATTCCACCCCCGACTGCAATTAATAGTCGTTTTTGCCTAAGCATTTACTAGGCTTCGTCAAAGGTTTCTATATCGAGCAAATAGATGTAAGGTTCTACCAATTCTTGACGTTGAAAGGCGATCGCCCTCAACAAATGCCAATCTTGCAAAGCTTCAAAAGGATTGTTATAGTCATCCCTTTCCAAACGCTCTGCTAAAGAAGCTACATCATTTGCTGTCAAACCAGAAAAGTCCTGTTTGGTTATACTCGTAGATGTCATTGCCGAATCTCCCTCTAGCTGTACCGATACAACAGCTCTTACTTATATTAACCTAATGACCTGGCAAAAATAAATTTCTCTATTAAAGCAATAACTGGGGGCTGAATTTCATGGCCCATCTCAAATTGACTATATTCTACTTCTACGCCGATACTTGTTAATTTATCTTTAGCTGCGATCGCTGCTTTTACTGGTACGATTTGGTCTCGATCGCCGTGTACGATTAATACTGGGGGAAATTTAAAGTTTTCTTTGACTGGAGGTAAAGAATGTAAGTATCCACTCAAACAACACAAACCTGCTAGCGGTAAATTTAATCCTATTTCTAGTGTCATCGCTCCTCCTTGAGAAAATCCGGCTAAAATAGTTCTCGATAAGGGGATTTCACTATCTTTTTGTAATGATTGCAAAAATTCTCCTAAACGCTGTTTGCTTTCTAATAAACCATCGTATTTGTCGCTATCAAAAGAATACCAAGCAAAACCATCTGGTACTGCTCGATGAGGAAAAGGAGCGTTAGGAAGAATAAATTGCCAATCTGGTAAATTAAAACTGGGGACTAAAGCAGCTAAATCTTGAGCGTTAGATCCCCAACCGTGAAGTGCGACGAGGGAGTATTTTGCTTTACTTCCACTAGGGGGGTCAATTTTAATTGTATCTAAAGTCATAATTGTTTGTTACTTGCTTTGGTTCGGGAATTATAAATAAAGATAACCGAAACTGAGTCAATCAAGAATATGAGTGAAGTTAATAAGCAAGAGATTCGAGAAAGGCTAGGTAATATAGATCGAATTCGCGATTTGTTATTCGGCGAAAAAATCGAAGACTACGAAGAGCAATTTCAAAATTGTCACAATCGCATCGATAAGTTAGAATCACAATTACATCAATTTGAGCAAGAAATTCACGCTCGCTTAACTTCAATCCAAGATTCTTTATCTGCTGAAATTCGTTCTGGTTTTGATTCTCTCGAACAAAAAGTTAAATATCTAGACATTAGCAATAGAGAAAAAAGTAACAAACTAAAACAAGAAATAAGTTTTCTCGAAGAAAAAACCGCTAATTCTCTCGAAAAAATAGAACAGAATATTAAGCTCAAAAATAATCTTATTAAACAAGAAATTGAACGAGTAGAACGGGATGCAAACTCGCTCTTTCAAGCTTTTAAACAGCAAATTCGCTTGGAAATTAAAAAAGATTTCTTAGAATTAAAAGAGGATAAAATTTCTCGACTGGATTTAACAGAAGTATTGTTCGAACTTTGCTTGAAGTTGCGAGGCGATGAATTATTAACTCGTTCTCTCGCCAGAGAAAAAGATAATTACTTCTCGAAATTAGCTCCAGAAAATTCCAGCAATAGCCAAGAATTAAACGAACAGAACGATCGTCAAACAGCCTAAATTGACTGTAGCAATTAATCTGAAAATCTGGGCTTATTCAGAGACTATTGTCATGAAATACTCAGATATTTTTAGGTTAGTATCGGGTTTGTGATTTATTTGAAATTTCACTCGACCCGATCTCTCTAGAGCGAAAATTACCTTCTAGTGAAGCGATAAATTCATTTATTTTCATAAACTGAAGAAGCTCGGCAGCTTTTTAGGAATTAATTATAAAATTAGAGCAGAATCGCGATCGCTTTGATAGATTTATTTTAAGTTGTCGTTCGATTATAAGATAAAATTTGATGTGTATCTAAATAATCGGTAGCAGTAAATGAATAATTTTCCCGAAAAAACTGCTGATTCTCAACCACCTCCCATAGAAAAACTAGACACTCTACTCGATATTTTAGTTGAGTTAACAACAACTGACCCACAAGAATTGTCCGATAATAGCGATCGGAAAATACTCGATCGGTCGGAGGAAGAGCAACTCCATGATTCTCAAATTAAGAACGATCGGGAATCTTGCTTATACAATTTATATAAACTAGTTAATAATCTTCGCGAGCGACAATTACAATCAGAAAAAAAAATTAATGATTCCCTCGATACGATTAATAACTTGATTCCTTTAATCGAAGAATTAATAAATATTAGATCCGAAGATAAGCAGCAATTAATTATCAAAACAATAGCACCAGTAATCGATGAAATAATCGAAAAAAAAGCTGCCCAAGACAGTCAAAAAATGGGTTCTGTTATCGCCCCTATTTTACCCGAAGCCATAGCCAGGGAAATAGCGATTTCCCCAGGAGAAATAGCCAAATCTTTAGCCCCAGAAATAGCTAATTCCATAGAAGAACAAATAAAAATAGATCGAGATTCTATTTCTAGAACGATCGGGCCGGAAATGGGAAAAGCAATTAAAACCCAAATAGAATTAGAAAAAGATAGCATGGTAGACGCGCTTTATCCCGTAATCGGCAGCACTATTTCGAAGTATATGACAGAAGTTATTAACTCGATTAACGATCGGGTAGAAACTGCTCTTTCTTTTGAAGGTTTTAAAAGAAAAATTCAGGCAAAGATTAGAGGGGTTAGCGAAGCTGAATTAATTTTAACTGAAGCAGTTAATTTTGAAGTAAAAGCAGTATTTTTAATTGATAAAATTTCTGGATTGGTAATTGAAGAAGCACAAATTCAATCCGAACCAAAATTAGAATCAGAAATGTTAGGAGGAATGCTAACAGCTATTCGCAGTTTTGTTAATGACTGCATAGAAAACAGCGAACTAAATCAAATTGAATATGGCAATTCAAAAATAATTTTAGAAGTAGCTGGATATTGTTATTTAGCGGTCATAATTGTCGGAGAACCTTCGCAAAAATTTATCAAAGAAATTAGAAATATTTTTGGTAAAATAGTAGTTCGTTATGGCAAAATAATTAAAAACTTTGATGGCGATCGCGCTATAATTCCCAGAGAAGTTCGAGATGAATTAGAAAATTTAATTAAAACCACAAGGAATAAAAAAGTAGCTAAATTTCCCGCGACAATTTTAGTAATTTTTATTGCATTAATCGGCGCGGTCGCTTCACCTTTAGTATATTTATATTGGCGCAATACTATGATTAATCAAATAGAATCTAACGCTGAAATTGCTTTAGATTCTGCGCCGGAATTATCTATTTATCGTCTAATTCCTAGAGTTGAAGGCGATAAATTAATTATATCGGGAAAAGTTCCGGCTATTACCTTGCGTCAACAAGCAATAAAAATCTTGCAAAATATTGCCATAGAAGAAAATTTAAGCTTAGAAAATCAAATTATAGTCGTTCGACTTCCTCCCGATCTCGAAGTAACCGCTAGAGAAGTACAAACGATCTCATCAATCTTTAATTTCCAAAAAGGATGGAAAATTGAAAGTGATTTTGACAAACAAACTCAAACTGTCACTTTAAAAGGTAAAGTATATAACGAAGATAGTATAAGTCAAATTATCTCGGCGTACAAACAAATTCCAGGAGTTAATATTGTAGTTAGTAGTTTGCAAGTTAACTTACCAACTATTAAAACTCGAATTTATTTCAATTTAGGTTCGGCTGAAATCGTAGCTCGAGATTTTGATACAAAAATTAAACAAATAAAAAACTTTCTCGATCGCCATCCTGAATTACACTTAAGAATTATCGGCCACGGCGATCGACAAGGAAAAATTAGCGACAATGAAGAACTAGCAATTAAAAGAGCTATTGCAACAGGAAATGCGTTAAAAAATGTCGGAATAAATCCTACAAGACTGCAAATATCCGCAAGCAGTAGACTGGCTACGGATTCCTCTCAAAATCAATCTTTATGGTTGAATAGATACGTTTCATTTGAAACCTTCGTTCCCGCGACAATAATTGAGTAATTATGTCTATTATCTCTCAAAAAATCTGTACTATCGGTAATTTTGCCGTTGGTAAAACTAGTTTGATTAGGCGTTTTGTAGAAAGCAAATTTAGCGATGACTATTTATCAACAGTTGGAGTGAAAATATCTCGCAAAATAATAGATTTACAAGAGCCTCACCAAAACAAAACAGATCTCAAATTACAGTTTTTAATTTGGGACATAGAAGGAAAAACAAAATTTAAAGGGATCGCTCCAAGTTATTTACAAGGGGCTAAAGGGGCGATCGTTGTAGCGGATGTAACTCGTCAAGAAACAATTTTAAATTTGCAAGAACATATTGACTTATTTTTTTCTGTGAATCCTAAAAAAACTAAGATTATTGTTGCTTTAAATAAATCAGATTTAGTCGAACCAGAACGATTAAAAACTATAATAGATACAAATCAAATTATTAAAGACGAGCGCATTATTGCCACTTACATTACATCTGCTAAAACTGGAAATAATGTCGATGAAATATTTTATAAGTTAGCTAAAAACATTATTGCAGAAAGATGAACTTATCGGACAATATATCTCAAGAATATTTAATAGTCGATCGGGCTTTTTTTATTTTAGAAAAATCTCTAGATGTAGAAAGGTTTTCCGAGGGATCTAACCAATTTAAACTAGGTGAAGATGTTCGTCATGGCTTACCCGAATTAATTGGATTAGAAGAAATTTTAGAAAATATTTTTTTGAAACAAAAACTTAGTTTCGAATTAGAAGATATTTGCAGAAACTGCGCCATCGACAAAGCAATTTATTTTAATTTATATTTTATTTTAGAAAATGATGGTAAATTAATAATCTTATTTGAGGATGTGACAGCAAAAAATTTTAAATATCAACAAAAAATTCAAGCAGCTAATGAATGCAAACTCTTAGCCGATCGCATTTCTGAGAATCTTAGTAATTTAGAAGAAATAGTAAGTTCGACAGAAACAGTATTATTAATTACCGATCGCTTTGGAAAAATTAATAATGTTAGTCCAGCTACATTAAAATTGTTCGGTTACGCTCGAGAAGAGTTATTAAATCGACATATTGCAATTTTATTTAATAACGATCGATTAATCTTTTTTAATTCGATCGTGCGCGAAAATTTAGAAATTCTTTGTCAAACCAAGACAAAACAAAAACTATATCTGAATTTTTCTAGTTTATCGATTTATTTACAAACCGATAATTCCCCAGATCTAATTTTTGTCGGTCAACCAATTACTTAGCAAATAAAGCTAATAAAATCAATTAATTTTTAGTAACTAGAAAATATTAAAAAATATGTAGCTAAGACAAAACCGAGATCGATTTACAGATAATTGAAACTGTAGACAGAAAAATAATTCTCGATCGTAGAGGTATAACTCGAAAGTCTCAATTACTATATAAAGTTAGACTCTATACAGGATAAGTCAGTGTGAGTTTTCTTTCTCAAAATATTTTGCTTCCCACTCATATAGAATATTTAGCAGTCGATGGAGAGTTTATCATTATCGATCGATCTTTGGGAGTATCTCGATTTGTTGACTCTTTTGAAGCAGTAGAAATAGGTCAAGATATTAGAGACCATTTTCCTGAATTAATCGGTTGCGAATCTATTTTAAGATCGATTTTAGCTGAAGTAGAAAAAAATTTTCAATTAACCAGAATTTATCGTTTTTTAAAGCAAAAACAGCCTACCTATATTAACTTATATATTAGTTCTTATCACGAAAATATTGAGAATAGAAAATACTTGTTAATTTTTGTCGAAGATGTAACCGAAAGCATGTCGATCGAGCAAAAATTGCTTCAAATTAATAACGAAAACGATTTATTATTAAATGCCTTAAAATCTTCTCAAGATTATACTAGCAAAATAGTTACTTCAATGGCCGATGCTTTGATTGTAACCGATGTAGAAGGAAAGATTAAAACAGTCAATCAGAAAACAGCAGAATTATTTGGTTACAGCGAAGAAGAATTATTGGATCGATCTCTAGATAAAATTATTGTCGATCGCACATTTTTACCAGCGCAAAAATATCTTGTCGGAGAAGGAAAAGGTGAATTTCAAACTAGAGAAATCCCCTGTAAAACTAAAACAAAAGAAATTAAAACTATTGCTTTTTCTTGTTCGGTAATTAAAACAGAACGAGAAAACTCATATAACTGTATTTATATCGGTCGAGATGTTACTAAAACTAAGCTACTTAAAAAACGTCAAGAAGTACAATATTACGTAACTAAGACTATATCAGAATCGGCTAATTTAAGCCAAGCAATGCCGAAAATATTGCGAGATATTTGCGAACATTTAGACTGGGGTGTGGGAGAATTATGGACGATCGAAGAAATAATCGATCTCGAAGATCGGGTGAACTTAGTCGACAACTATAAACCCGAAAAAAACGAACCACAAAAATTAGTTTTGAGATGCGCTCAAATCTGGATTAAAAAATCGCTTAAATTACCAGAATTTAGAGAGATCACTCAAGAAATTAGCTTTGAAATCGGTCAAGGTTTGGCCGGTAGAGTTTGGCAAACAGGTAAGCCTGAATGGATTAGTAAAATTTTAGAAAGCGATCCCTCACTCCGCAAAAAAATAGCTTTAAAAGAAGGATTGCAAAGTGCTTTTGGCTTTCCGATTCAAAGCGAAGGTCAAATATTAGGAGTTACTATTTTTTTCAGCCAACAACCGGAAAAACTCGATGAAGATTTAACTAAGTTAATGACTACAATCGGCAACCAATTAGGAGAATTTATTAATCGCAAAAAAGCCGAAGAAGCTTTAATTCGCGAACAAGAAAAAACCGAAAGTTTGCTATTAAATATTTTACCAGAGTCGATCGCAGAACAATTAAAAAAACAAACCGATACGATCGCTAATAGTTTTGATAACGTAACTGTTTTATTTGCCGATCTCGTCGGTTTTACCGAATTATCTTCCCAATTATCTCCGATCGAAGTAGTAGAAATGCTAAATACTATTTTCTCAGAATTCGATCGCCTCAGCGAAAAACACCGCTTAGAAAAAATTAAAACTATTGGCGATGCTTATATGGTAGTGGGAGGATTGCCTCATCCTAGCCCCAAAAGTACCCAAGCGATCGCAGAAATGGCTTTGGATATGCAATTGGCAATATCTCATTTTAACGCCGATCGCAATAAAGATTTTAAAATTAGAATCGGTATCAATACCGGGCCCGTAGTTGCTGGAGTGATCGGTACTAAAAAGTTTATATACGATCTTTGGGGCGATACTGTCAATACTTCGAGTCGGATGGAATCTCACGGTATTCCCAATAAAATTCAAGTCACAGAAGCTACTTACCAAAGTTTAAAGGATCGATATAATTTTAAAAAACGCGGGCCCATCTATATTAAAGGAAAAGGGAATATGATAACCTATATCTTACTGGGCAGAAAAGAATCTAATTGTTAGAAATTGGTTCTCCTAAGACTGTTAAATCTAAGGCATGTCCCCCAGTAACTAAATATACTCGATCGGCTATAGTACCAATTTTTCTGATTAAACTTCCCAAGCGATCGCGAAATTCCCTCCCAGAAGCATAAGCAGGAACTACCCCCCAGCCAGTTTCTTCCCCAACTAGAATTATGTCCCGATCGCCAGATGTTAAGATTTCTAACAATAAAGCGGTTGCTTCTTGCCAATCCTCTTCATTTAAGGTAAGGAAATTTGCTACCCAAGTGCCAAGAGAATCGACTAACAAACAACTCGATCGCGGAGCATTTTCGATCGCGGTGGGTAAATTGTTTGGAGCGATTAGAGTTTGCCAGTTAGAAGGTCTTCTTTGACGATGTTTTTCGATTCTCGCAGCCCATTCTCGATCTTCTGGATCTACTTTTGCAGTAGCAATATAAACCACAGGTTTATTTTTTTTGGTTGCTAAAATTTCAGCCCACTCGCTTTTACCCGATCGCGCTGCACCCGTAACTAAGATGATTTCTTTTGAGGCAATTCGTTCTAAACTCAATACTTTTTATCAATAAAGACTATTAACATTATTAAGCAAAGACACAGACAAAAGGCCATAAACAATAAGATCCTCTTGTCCGCTTGACCTCCTCTCCGGCATAAATGCCAGAGATTCCCCTAAAACAATATTACTTGG
>CAYWIH010000139.1:0-13225 GCA_964458305.1 uncultured bacterium
ATTATCGATCTGGTTTTTGTTGACATTTAAATTCTGATTTTAAACTGAGGGCGAATAAAGCAGTAGGAATGGTTAAAATTCCCGTAATCCAAAAAGGAATTAGATAGCCGAAGTTGCTAATTATAATCCCAGAAACAGCCGGGCCGATCGCATTAGACATGCTCAGATAAGAGGCATTAATTCCCAATACTTCTCCTTGCTCCCCTTGGCTGCTATTTAAAGAAACGATCGAACTTAATATCGGTAAAGGAAAAGGATTAATTACCGCAAAAATAATAATAAGAATTGCGAAAGCAGTTAGATCGGGAAATGTAGGGATTAAGAAAAATATCGTTCCTCTTATTAGTAAAGCAACGAAAAGAATATCGAGTAAATTGAAATTTTTAGTTAAAGGTCGGACGGTAAATACTTGGGATAAAAATCCCAAAATCCCAATGCTAACAAAAATAAGCGGGATAGTTTCAGGATCTTGTTTTAAGACGTATAAAACAAAAGGTTGGAAAGCAAAAGTAAAAAGAGTAAAAGTAACACCGCTCATTAAAGTTAAGATAAAAATTTTACCAAGTTTCGGGCGAGCTGCTGCTTGAAAGATTTTTATAAAAACAAAATCTTGCCAATCTAAGCTTATTTCTTCTTGTTTAGATAAAGTTTCTGGCAAGAAAAAAATAGTCATTAAAGTAGCAAGAAAAGCAATTATCGCCGCAACAAAAAAACACATCCCTAAAGAAGAAATTCCCGGTAAAGTTGGCAACTGTTGAGCAAAATAACTCAAAGCAGGCCCGATCACAAAACCCAGGCGAAATAAAGCATCAAAAAAACCAAAAGCCTTCGCTCTTTGATTCGTATTAGTAGTATCGCTAATTACCGCTTTAGCGATCGAATTATTGCCACCAGTAAATCCATCGAGAATTCTCGCAGCATATAACAACCAAGGTACTG
Organism: uncultured bacterium; assembly: GCA_964458305.1. GTDB lineage: Bacteria > Cyanobacteriota > Cyanobacteriia > Cyanobacteriales > JASJDA01 > JASJDA01. The sequence goes on from CAYWIH010000139.1 coordinate 940, forward strand.
CAGCAAAACTAGCGATCAGATTAGCCAAGACAGTTCCCAACAAACTTAATATTAGTAGCGGTTTGCGACCGAAGCGATCGGAAAGTTTGCCTAAAATTGGCGTACCGAGAAACTGAAAAATAGCAAAACTAGTAATTAGCAAACTGGCTTGAAAATCATTTAATTGAAATTGTTGAGCGTAAGGATAAATAGTAGGAATCACTATTGTAAAACTTACTGAATTAATAAATCCTATTGCGGCTACGATCCAAAATTGAGGCGGTAAATCCGATGGTTTTTTGAACCTATTAAAATTCATTTAATTGTTATTCCCACTTAAAGAATTGAAAATTTGTAAGATCGATCGCTGTTATGGTTCAGAAAAGAGTATGATAGTTCAGATCGATCCCCATTTAATTTATGAGCGCACAACTGCGAATTTACGTCCCTCCTCATCCATTAATTAAACATTGGCTTACAGTAGCCCGCGATCGCAATACGCCAACAGTATTGTTTAAAAGTGCCATGACAGAATTAGGTCGCTGGTTAACCTACGAGGCTATTAGAGAGTGGCTACCCACCCAGGAAATTACCGTAGAAAGCCCCCTGAAAGCTTGTCAAGGAACTGTAATCGATCCAGAAAAGCCTTTAGTTGTCATCCCGATTTTAAGAGCCGGATTAGCTCTATTAGACGGCGCGCAAACTTTATTACCTCTGGCTAGTATTTATCATCTGGGCTTATCTCGCAACGAAGAAACCCTCGAACCTAGTTGCTACTTGAATAATTTACCAGAACAATTTGCTCCCGAAACTAGGGTAGTAATTTTAGAACCGATGCTAGCAACTGGAGGATCGATTATGACAGCGATGGAAGAAATAACCAGTCGCGGAGTTGAGGCGAGTTACGTCAGAATTATATCCGTAGTTGCCGCTCCCCCAGCTTTACAAAAATTAAGTGCGGCATATCCTAACCTAAATATATACAGTGCAATTATTGACGAAGGAATAAACGATCGAGGTTATATCGTACCCGGGCTAGGAGATGCAGGCGATCGCTCTTTTGGGACTTATTAAAATAGTCACAGATGAGGAGCAATCGTTAACCTAAAGAAAAGGGTTTTTGAATAATTGTAAGAATTAAGGATAAAAAAAAATGACTCAGCGCGATGGTTTTATCGGAGGATTTTTAGCTGGAGCTATTTTCGGCGGTATAGTCGGCGGTGTTTTAGGCACGGTTTTAGCCAAAAAAAAAGACCAACCCGAGACTGGAGATGCTTCTTTGCTCGAAGATATTCCCCAACCAAAAATTAGCACTGAAGAAAGTATCGAAGATGCTCGCCGCTCTCTCGAGGATAAAATCGCTCAATTAAACTTGGCAATTGATGACGTGCGCCAACAATTGGGTTCGGTTAACGGTAATTCTCCTGAAAATTGAATTTTTTTTAACTATAGGGCGATCGAGGTACTTTCAAAGCCCGATTCCGCTCTTAATTCGATCGAGGGGGATAATTTGATAATAAATCGATAAACCGTTGCTTGGCTTGCAAATTTTTAAAAACTGAATGCGATCGCACTAATGGCAAATATTTTTCAAAATTAAGATCTAGTAAAAACTTTAAAGACTCGATCGCGGCTGCAATTTTCCCAGAAATAGCATAACAAGAAGCTAAAGCGTATTTGAGATCTTCGTCTTCTGGCTCTACTTCACTCGCTCGTAGGTAAGATTGAATTGCTCGATCGTAAGATTTCATTTCTTGCAATGTTAAACCCCGTCGATACCAACTCCAAAAGTCACGGGGTTTTTCTTTAATTGCCTCATCGTAACTTTTAATAGCCGCTTCTAACTCGCCAGCTTTTCTCAAACTATCTCCGCGACGATACCAAGCCCAATAATCCCGATTTCTGTAAGTAAGAGCGCGATCGAAACAGGCGATCGCTTTGTAATATTCTCCTAAATTGTGCCAGGCCTCTCCTTTACTATACTGACACCAATAATCGTGTGGGTTAGACTCGAGCGCGCGATCGAAACAGGCGATCGCTCTTTGGTAATCTTTTAATTCTGCCAAACACAGACAACCGCAATTGTACCAAGCCCAATAATTGTTTGGTTTGATTCGCGATGCTTGTTGATAACTGATTCGTGCTTGTTGATAACTACCTAATATTTCTAAAACCGTTCCTCTTTTATACCAAGACCAATAATCGTTAGGATAATAATCTAATGCTTTGTCGTAACTAAATAAAGCCTCTTGATAGTTACCTTGCTCTAATAATGCATTCCCTCGATCGTACCAACCTCGATAGCTATCGGGACGACATTCTAAGGGTCGATAAACTGAGTTTAATCTAGGATTAGTCATTAGATGATTTATTAAAAGTCCTTCTCCTAATGGTAATATCTGGTTTGTCTGGCTCGAGCTTAGGGCCGAAACATTCTTTATAATTTAATTTTCCTTGCCATGCTCAAAAGCGATCTCTTGATTTTTCGCCGACAGGGAGAAACCATCGTACCCAAAAATCTCTCTTTTACATCTACTACCCAGTCTCTTGCTGAAGCAGAAATTAATTGTTTTCAAACAGCAGTCGGTAAGACTCAAGCAGAACTCGATCGCCAACTTTTAGAATTAGAAGGAGACAGTCCCGATTATAAAGTCAAACGAGGATTGGCTCACATTCTTAAAAATAGTTTTTCTACTTTTGAAATTATCAGTCCGATCGAGCCTCAGTTACTGCGAGAGGAAGTTTTTGCTGCTGCGACTCAAAATTGCCCCCTCCCTAATCATAAAACCAGAACCCTCGATACTATAGCCAGTAGTTTGAGCGATCGATTAAATCGAGAAGTACTTCCGAGCGAAATTGAAAAAGGCCTTTATGCCGATTTACTTGAAAATCGCATCCTAACTCAATTCGATCCGCCCACTCCCGAAGCTTTAATAAATCGTTACAATTTAGCTCAAGTCCAGGGGATTTTTTACCGCGCTAGCGATCTGATTATTCAAGCTCATCGCAACGATCCAGGAGAATATAAGTTACTATTTCGCTATTTAAAATTATTTCAGTTAATGGCCTTTATCGAAGGAGATGCCGATACTGGCTTTACTATTACCATCGACGGGCCGACTAGCCTATTTAAACCTAGCACTCGTTACGGTTTGGCTCTAGCGAAAATGATCCCTGCTTTGCTCCACGTCAGTAAATGGAGTTTAAAGGCCAAATTACAAAATAAAGATCCTTATAGCGGCCATCTCAAAACTGGCTATTTTAGTTTGGACGATCGCTGCAGTTTATCGAGTCATTATCCCCCCAATACCCCTTTTGATAGTATGTTAGAAGCTTCTTTTGCCAAAAGATGGAACAAACTGAAAACTAATTGGGTCTTAGAAAGAGAGGTGGAGTTAATCCCCATTCCCGGTAGCGTCATGATTCCCGATTTTCGTTTGGTTCATCCCGATGGAGATGTTTTTTTATTAGAAATTGTCGGCTATTGGCGACCGGAATATTTACAAAAAAAGTTTTTTCAAGTTCGTAATGCTGAAGTAGATAATTTAATTCTTGCTATTTCTGAAAGACTAAATTTAGCTAAAGCTGGGATAAAGTTAGAAAATGTCCCGGCTAAAATTGTTTGGTTTAAGGATAAATTATCTCCTAATTCAGTGTTAGAAATCCTACCAAAAATTTAAAAAAAAGTTTAAATTTTTTATAAAAATAGTACGGCAAGCCTTGATTTACTCACCGTACTAATATCTTTAATTATTTAATCTAAACTCAATAATGATAATTATTAATTACTCCTGATATATAATTTGCTAAAATTTACGATCTGACACTGGGTGTTTTAATTCCTTTATTAGCTCTAGTTTGTTTCATAGCATCTTTTTCGTGCTTCATCGAATGCCCAGTTCCAATCAATACAGCTATTCCAGCTAAGCCAGCAGCTCCAAAAACTGCCCATTGTTTGATATGAGGTGGGAGCTGTTTTCTGGTTTCCTCTGTAGTTCCGTCAAGGGTTTTTTCAGCAGCAGCTGCATTAGCTGGAGTAGTTCCAGCATTTATTAATAAACCTAGAGACGCTACTGTTAATAGTTTAACTACTGAATTTTTCATTGGTCTTTATTAATTAACTTTTTAAAGTTCTTATCTTTAAAAATAACGCACTTTATATACAAATGTAAATCTATTCGACCCGACAAAAAATTATCTAAATATTAAGATATATAAATATAACCTCAAAGTGGATGTTAATTTTACCATTTTTTGGTGCGAAAACAAATAAAACAGAATTTAAAAAAGAAATTCTGCTTGCTATTTATATTTAAAATTAATGTTCCGATAATTTACAAAACTTATTTTGCCTCATCACTACCGGCCTTCACCATAGCGATGGTGCAGCGAACTATTACCTTTTGAATCAATATAGGAAATAACTATAGTTAGAAAAATATCTTTAGATAAACATAAAGATCGATCGCAAGGATCGATCTTTAGAAATTCAATTGCTATAGAGAAGTCTTAGTAAAGCTCTTCTTCTTGATGAGTAGCGATCGTGCAATCGGAAGTTGGGTAAGCTACGCAAGTAAGAACGTAACCTGCTTCGATTTGATCGTCATCGAGGAAAGATTGATCGGATTGGTCGATCGAACCAGATTCAATTTTACCAGCGCAAGTAGAGCAAGCACCAGCACGACAGGAATAAGGTAGATCGATACCTTGCTCTTCTGCAACGTCTAGGATGTACTCGTCTTCGGGTACTTCAATTGTTTGAGTACCTTCGGGCATTTTTAAAGTTACTTTATATGTAGCCATTTATTGTTCTCCAAATCAAGTAATAGGCAGTTATTGCTTATAAATAAGCCTCAATTCCGATACTAAGGTAAAAATCTCTAGAGTTCTATCGAGATTAGAAATGAGATTGTTAATTTAATCTTAAATAAGTTATTTTTATATATTTTTAGGAGGCTCTTGAGAGAAGAATTGGAAAAAATGTAATCGCTGAAATTCAATCATGTTGTAAGTTAGATCCTCTTTTTCTCAGGGGTAAATCTTGGAGAATTTTCCGACAAATTAGCATTAGTTATCTTTATAGATATAATTGATGATCTATACTTACATGACAGCAAATTATGAAATTATCGAACTCCTCAAAAATTGAGATAGGAATAGTAGGAACGGGATACGTCGCGCAAAAAAGAGTTGCAGCGATACAAACAGACGATCGCGCCCGAGTAATCGCTTTTACTGGCAATACACCCGAAAAAATTCAAGCTTTCGCTCGAAATTATGGCATAGATCCGATCGATTCTTGGCAGCAGTTGGTGGCGAAAAAAGAAATAGATCTGATTATCGTCTCGAGCATCAATCGCGATCGAGGTGCGATCGTCAAAGCTGCTTTAGAAGCAGACAAACACGTCATTACTGAATATCCCCTCGCTCTTAATGCCAAACAAGCAGAAGAATTAATCGCACTAGCCGCAGCTAAAAACAAACTGCTTCATATCGAACATATAGAATTATTAGGGGGTTTGCATCGAGCTATAGGTAGATACTTACCGGAAATTGGTGAGGTTTTTTACGCTCGCTACACGACTATATCGCCAAAACACCCGGCACCGCTCAATTGGACTTATAACTATCAGATGTATGGTTTTCCTCTCTGTGCGGCTCTTTCGCGCATCCATCGTTTTACAGATTTATTTGGTAAAGTTGCCTCGATCGCTGCTAAATCTCGGTTCTGGGATGCGCCAGCTTCGGGATACTATACCGCTTGTTTGTGCGAGGCTCAACTTAATTTTAGTAACGGTTTAATTGCTAATATTACTTACGGTAAAGGGGACGTTTTTTGGCAGAGTTATCGGGATTTTGAAATACTTGGCGATCGAGGAAGTTTAATTTTTCGAGGAGATAAAGGAATTTTAATACAATCTGATGGGACTACTGCGATCGAACTTGAAAGCCGTCGCGGTCTGTTAGCTAAAGACACCCTAATGGCTTTAGATTGTTTGTTAGAAGGCAATCCTTTATACGTTAAACCTAGCTCCAGCCTTTATGCCCTTCAAATAGCTGAAGCGGCGGCACTGTCGGTAGATCGTGGAGAAACTATAGATTTATAAAGTTTTGCTTAAAAATATAATAATACGCCTGTTTACTTATGTTCACCAATCTTTTTAATGAAGATTTAAGATTTTTGACATTTACAGTTTAGGTTTGCAAGGACGGATATTCTAGAAACAGGCAAGAAGTAGCAAGTAAATATTTGCGCGAACGAGACCGAGTCTTTCTCGGCTGGGTTAATCTTGCTAAAACGTGGAAATTGAGCGAGATTTATGATGAACATTCTATCCAATCCGATCGCAGGCTTGCTATTGACTACATTTGTAAGTTTTATTGCCCCAGTAGTTGCAATTGGAACGATTTTAGCAGGATCTTACCTAGTAGGTTGGCTGCCCGGTTTTACGACCATCGGACATATCGGTAGCGATTCTATTGTCGGATTTTTAACGATTTTCGGTAGCGGTTTGCCAATCAATGGAATGATAACGATCGGATTAGCTTCGGCATTTGTCGGAGCTTTATTAGAATTGTTTAGCTTTTGCGTTCATCGCAGTTGGCACAGTAATTAAAATAAAATATTTAATTAAGTTAACAGTTGTCGAGCAACTAAAGATCGAAAAATTACGTCTGTTTTTTAAACAAGAAGTTTAGCATTAAAATTATAAATCGAATCGATCGTGTTTAAATCATTTAATTTATTTTGGAAAAATTTAAAAAAACGCTGGGCTTACGGAGTCCTATCGGCGATCGTAGCTGTGGGGATAACATTGACTTATCAAAGTCCCAGTTACAGTTTCGGCCTCCAAGATATCCTGCGCGGCGTTCAAATCATACAATTATCAACACTTTCCGACAGACAAGAAGTAGCCATCGGAGAGCAGATCGATCGACAGTTGATCGACTCGGGAAGAATCAGAATATACCGCAACCGACAACTCAATCGCTACGTCAACAGTATCGGACAAGAATTAGCCCGTAGCAGCGATCGCCCCGACATACCTTACACCTTTCAAATAGTTGACGACAACAGCGTAAACGCTTTTGCGACAATGGGCGGTTTTGTTTACGTAAACACCGGTTTAATGAAATTAGCCGATAACGAAGCCGAACTAGCAGGAGTAATAGCCCACGAAATCGGTCACGTAGCCGGCCGTCACGCCGTCAAGCAAATGCGAGAAAGAGCGATAACCCAAGGAGCATTATCAGCTGCCGGACTCGATCGCTCGACAGCAGTTCAATTAGGAGTACAATTAGCCGTAGGTTTGCCCCACAGCCGAGGAGACGAATTTGATGCCGATAATAGAGGCTTAAGAACCCTGGCTAGATCGGGTTACGCCCCTATAGGTTTGGTAGACTTTATGCGAAAATTAGAAGCAGCAGGAGGCAGATCTAGACCGAGCTTTTTAAGCACTCACCCAGCTTCTGGCGATCGAGTCGTAGCAATGCAACAACAACTAGATCGAGATCGGGCTAATGTCGGTCGAGGTTTAGACGATCGAGCTTATCAAAATATTATTCGTCGCTATCTGCGATAAAAAAATCATTCTCGATGCATAATTAATAAGATTCGATCGAGAAAAAATAAATAAAATAGTGTGGGCGTTCCTGAATTAGTTCGAATTTCAATTATCTTGCTACTCGTAGCCACCTTTGTAGCTTTACTATCTCGGAGGCTGCGAGTACCTTACGTTACGGGTTTAGTTCTAGCTGGTTTGGCGATCGCCGAACTTTTGCCCGAGCCGATCGGTTTGAGCGATTCTCTAATTTTAAATCTGTTCTTGCCGATTTTAGTCTTCGAGGCGGCGATCAATACTGATGTCAGGCGTTTGCGAAGTAATGTCAAACCAATTGCTTTATTAGCCGGCCCGGGCATTGCGATCGCTAGCGGCGTAACGGCAACCCTATTAAAATGGAAACTCGGACTAGATTGGACTTCGGCCATGTTTGCTGGGGTTATTTTAGCTATTACCGACACTGTTTCTGTAATTGCCGCATTTAAAGAAGTACCCGTCCCTTCTCGGCTTTCTACGATTGTAGAAGGAGAAAGTTTATTTAACGATGGTGTTGCCTTAGTTATTTTTAGTTTAATTTTGCAACTTCACGAAACGGGTTCTCTTTCTTTTGCCGATGGTTTTCGAGAATTTTTTGTCACGATCCTGGGAGGAACTTTAATCGGCCTGGCGGTCGGCTATTTAAGTACGGGTTTGTTCGTTCGTTCTGACGAGCCGCTCAGCAGTATTTTATTAACTATCGCCCTAGCTTTGGGAGTATTTCAATTAGCACAAGCTTTACAAGTATCGGGAGTAGTTGCTGTGGTGGTAGCTGGTTTAATTGTCGGTACTTCTGGACTCTCAAGTAAAGTATCCGCTTCAACTCGATTGGTTTTACTCAGTTTTTGGGAGTCGATCGCTTTTGGGGTCAATAGTTTTATTTTTTTGATTGTCGGTTTAGAAGTTAATTTAATTACTTTTTGGACTACTTTACCGGCTGTATTAATCGCAATTGTTGCCTATCAAATCGGACGGATCGTTTCGGTTTATCCCCTTCTAGCGATGTTGAGGTGGTTCGATCGCCCCATTCCTTGGCGATGGCAATTTGTCTTATTTTTAGGCAATATTAAAGGCTCTCTTTCAATGGCTTTGGCACTGAGTTTACCATTGACCCTCGATAGCAGACAGGAAATTGTTGCTATAGTTTTTGGCACGGTTTTATTATCTTTGGTGGGTCAAGGATTGAGTTTACCTTTGTTGGTGAAAAAATTAAATCTTTGCCGTACTTCTACAGCTCGTCAGAAAATTGAAGAACTCCAAGCTCAATTAATTACTGCTAAAGCAGCGCGAGATGAATTAGATGGCTTGCTCAATTCGGGAGTACTGCCAAAAACTATCTACGAAGAAATGCGATCGACCTATCAAGTACAAATCGTCAATGCCGAAAAAGCTTTGCGAACGTTTTACAATCGTCGTCCCGAAGTATTGGGGCAAAATAGCGATAACAAACAATTAGACGGAATTCGTCGCCGTTTGTTATTAGCAGAAAAAGATGCTTTGAGCGAAGCGATGCGTCGAGGGGTTCTTTCCGAAGAAATCGGTAGGGAACAAATTAAAGCGATCGACAAGCAATTACTGCAGTTAGAAGATGATTGATCTTCGATCTTTACAAACATCCTTGAATAAAATCGATTACTTGATGGATCTGTCCCGGTTTGGTGACGATCAATACCGTTGAATTGGGTTCTAATACGGTACTTCCGTTAGGAACGATCAGATTGTCGTGGGGTAAGGATTGATAGCCGATAATTAAGGAATCTTTGGGAAATCTCACGTCTCGAGCAATTTCGGCAATACTGCGACCGACGACATAACAAGTCTCGGGCAAAGACAACTTTAGCACTTCAATCTGTCCGCGATCGAAATGCATCATTGATTCTATTTGCGGATATTCGATCGCGCTTACCATCGTCGAAACTGCCAGATCGATCGCGCCGACAATACGATGGGCCCCTGCTAAACGGAGGGGTTCGGCAAAATCTGAATTTCGCATTCTGGCTAAAATGTAGGGAACTCCGTAATGTTTGGCCAGAGTTACTAGGGCTAAGTTGAGCGCGTCTTCTCGCAAAACAGCAGCTATTGCGTCAGCTTTACGAATTCCTGCTTCTAACAATACCTGTGTATTGACCGCACTTCCTTCAAATGCCATCGCTCCGACTTGTTCTCGAGCGTAATGACAAGCAGTAGGATCTATATCTACAACTGCTACAGTATGCCCCAGTTCGATCAATTGTTGCGCCAGACTAAATCCAATTAAGCCCGCTCCACCAATTAATACGTACATCTCAACAATCCACTGCTAAATTCTTACAAATTTTAACCCGATCTCGGTCTTGGCTTTAATAGAATTTTACAATAGCTCAATCTCTTAGATTAAAGTAGACTCACTTTTCCAGTTTCTAGATCGTAATAAGCACCGATAACTTCAAGTAGATTTTGAGTAACTAATTGGGAGATTATTGGAGAAGTTTGAATTTTACGTTTTTGGAGTAAGATGTTAGTCGTAATACTGTTGTAAATAAGTTCGCCATTTTTTTGCTTAGCCATTTCAACAGCAGGCAAAATCTCATTAATCAAGCTAGCAATAAATCCACTACTACTTTTTAATTCGAGAGCGGCACGAACGGCACCACAGTTTTGATGTCCCATAACCAGAATAACTTTAGCACCTAAAACAGAAACACCATACTCGAGAGAACCAATCTCGCCAGCAGTAGCGATATTGCCAGCATCGCGGACAACAAATAAGTCCCCCAATCCACGATCGAAGATAATTTCAGGTACGACTCGCGAATCAGAACAAGTAAGTACGCAAGCAAAAGGAGATTGAGCCAGAGCAGTTTGCTTTAATCTCGAGCGATCTTGATGGGGATTTTGAAGAGTTTGCTGGACGAATCTTTGATTACCTGCCATTAATTCCGAGATCGCTTCGGATGGAGAGAGATTAGAATAATCAATAGATTGAGACTGAAGATCCGTAGTTGGATCTTCAGCAGAAGCTCGATCGGCAGCGGAAATAAAAGCAGTAGATCCTATTGCTAAGCTAGTGTATTTTAAAAAATCTCTTCTGGGGATTATATTCACTTGGAGACAGTGGAAAAAATAAGCGAACTGAATTATTCAGGTTCAGAAGAATCATACAGAAGTTCAGAATTTAAAACATCAGTTATTTCACTGAAATCCAAATATTAAAAAAAGAAAATAATTGTTGAAAAAAATGAAATTAATTAACGGATTATTGCGGAAAATTATTTAATAAATATTTAATCCGTTTGAGACCAATTTGATTATTTTGTTGTTGAAATAGTTGCTCGGCAAACTGAAGATCGTTAAGGGATTTACTTGGGTTATTTAATTTAAGCCAAACTAACGAACGTAAAATATAAATTTCAGGTAATTGAGGATTAATTTGAGTTGATTTGTTAAAATCATCTAAAGCTAGTTGCCATTTTTTTTGTTGATAATAAAGAAACCCTCTGTTAGCAAAAAGCTGAACTGAATTAGGGTCAAGCTCTGAAGATTTATTAAAATCAAGTAAAGCTAATTTGAAATTATTTTGTTTTAAATATACAAGACCACGATTATTATAAGCAAGAGCTAAATTAGGATTAAGATCGATCGCGCGATCGTAATTTTTTAAAGCGAGCGTCCAATCATTAAGATTATAGTAAACAAATCCGAGATTATTATAAGCAAGAGCGAAATCGGGGTTAATTTTGATAGCACGAGTATAAGCTATTAATCCGAGCTGCCATTGTTTTTGTTCGACAAAGCTATTACCTTGTTTGAAGTATTTTTGAGCTAATTTGAATTGACTGTTTTGAGTCTTTAATAACAATTGCTTTTTAATTGGATGTTCGTTCGCATTTTGAGCAATAACTGGTAAGTTAGAATATGTTAGTAAGATAAGAAGTGTTAAAAGTAACTTTGCCATTATTAAGAAAGTTTGGCTCTACGATGAATTTTTCTGTTAAAGCTAAAATATAATTTGATTTTACTCGAGTAAATGAGTAGTCGCACTTTGAGTCGATCGCTTAGATCTCTTTTTAATAAAGATTAACTTTTTAATTGCAGATCTAAATATAGATCGATCGCTACTGAAAATAGAATTTGCTTTTTCTTTAAAATTAAATGCTTGAATTGTTGATAGTTACTTGATTTTCAAGAAGAAATCAAACCACAGATATAGTTTTATTAATCCAATCTATCGAATTTAAAGATCTTGTAAGTATGAGTCCGAAAAATCATTAAGAGGGATCGAGTTTGAAGTAATAAAAAGGCGATCGAATGCTTCTATTTCTGACTTGGATAAAGTCTTATGTTTGAAGGAATAAGATTTAATATTGACTATTTTTGGCTTAGTAAGAAAACGAGACCGGGAAGTTAAAGAGCAAGAAGTGATTCGGCTTTTCATAATAATATTATTGTCGTATCGATTGAATAAGGTTTGTGTTCGAGTGTGAATCAGAAGATTTTTACTAAAGTTAAGATCGATCGTTGCCTCTAGTAAAAAGTTTAGACGCTAAGTAATTGTACGTAAGTGATTAGGATCGCGGTAACAAATGCGATCGAAGAAGATAACTTTCTTCAAGAGTGAAACTAAGTAAATTGTATATAAAATATTTATATACAAATTGAGAGCAAATTATTTTTAAAAAAATTTACTTTGTGTGAAATTATTGCAGGAAATATTAAAAATTTTTAAAGCG
>CAYWIH010000140.1:0-4843 GCA_964458305.1 uncultured bacterium
GCCAAGATTGTCAGTATAGAAATGATTCAAACCAACGTCCAGCCCTAGTTGAATTCCAGTTAATTCCTTACTTTCTTCTCTCTTATAATCAATAAGAAATTGAGCATAATAACCGTCATGTCTTCTTGTTATTCTTACTCTTTTAATTTGTTCGAGTTGATAATAATGAAGGTTTCTAGTACCCCATAATTTAAAATTACCGGCTTTAAAGCCATCGGTGAAGTTTATAAAACGTCGGCATTTTGACAGTTTCCAACCGCTAGTTTTATATTCAACTGAGGATCTAGTTTGATATTTACGAAACTTAGGATATCCCTGTCTTGGCAGACGTTCCCTTGCGCGCGCAGCTCGCGCGGGCTTCTGCCGCTTTTTACCTTTAATCTGATTTTTGCAATTACGATAAAATCTTTCAATTGATGCCCATGCTCGTTCGGCGTGTGCCTGCCTTGCCATAGAGTTTAACTTTTTAGCCCAAGGAAATTCGGGGTTTTTAGCTAAAGTCGAACAATATTTATAAGCATCATTGCGAGATTTAACTTGATTATCCATCCAAGCGCGAATAATAGAATTACGAACGAAGCGACCAGTTCTTATAGCTTCATCGAGCTTTAAATACTGCTCCTTAGTTCCTTCTAATTTGCTCTCGTAGACAATCATAGTTTATCGTTATTGCATACGATAAGATTATCACATGAAGTAAGCCGGGTGGGGCTAGGCTTTAAACCCAATTTCACGGTAAGTTAAGAAAGTTAATTTTTGAGTATTTTGAGAATATTTCTCATTTAAACTGAAATATTAGTGCTGTTAAAAATGGAGCGAAGGCTTGTGAGCAACACGATCGAGGCAATGTTCGGTTTTTTGGGTGGGACGATCGTCGCACTCGATTCGGGATATAAAGTTTTGCAAAATCCCGCTAAAAGCAAAATATATAAAAGATTGAGCGATGCTAAATGGTTTTTAGCATTGAGATGGTGCGATAATCTTGCTACACCTGGGGCTATTCTTACCAATACTGGAGAGTTTTCTTTTTACAACGAAATCGTACTGGATATGGGAGAGGAGAGCTTTATTCCCAGACAATATCGAGAGGATATTTTTGCGCGATCTTTGTTACTTTTGCCAAATCAAAAGACGATCTATGCGATCGATTCTAACCACAAAGCGATCGAAATACAAGCTATTGAAATAGATGCTCGTTATGGTAAAGTCGCTTTGCTTCAACAGATTAATTAGTTTCTATTGCGATCGAGGTACAGTTATCTGAGGTAAAAAACTATTGCGATCGAGGTACAGTTAGCGAGTACAGACGTACATGGTACGTCCCTTCATTTAAAGATGTCGGGAGATCCAATCTAAGTTAAAAATACTAGCATAAATCCGATTAAAAACGTGAAGAGAACCAGCTCGATCGCAGACCAATCCAGATAAAATTAATTCCATTTTGAGATTGGCATCGTCGATATTTATTGGTTGTGAAGCTAAAATTTGGCGATAAATTGTTAATAAAACCTCGCGATTGGGGCTGTTGAGAATATTTTGTTCGATAACTTGAAAATGGGCGGGATTATCTTGAACTTTCCAGTCTTTAATGATTTTCTCTGTTACTAAAGTCTCGATTGCTTTGGCTTCAGTTTTAGCGGCAATATTATGACGGGATTGTTTGATAAAATAGCAAATTTTTTGAGTTAAAAAAGGTTGTCCTCCAGTCCAGGACAAAATTTCTTGAAGTACTGCAGTACTGTCGTCACAAAGATCGTCCAATCCTCGAGCTAAAGGCTTGATTTCCTTAATTTTAAACCCTTCTAAGCTAATATAAGTTCCAATATTAAAAGGGGTAGATTCGCGATCGCTAATTAAAGAATGGGGATTAGCTGCACCTAGTAAAACAAAACAAAGACGATTGAGATCGGAATTTTGGCAACGATGTTCGTATAAAAAACGAATCAGTGCTAAAAAGTCGTTGGAATCGAAAGATAAACGTCTGAGACTATCAATCTCGTCGATAAAAATTGCTATTTTATTGTCGATATTTTTCAAAATTATTTCACAAATAAATTCCTTAAATTTACTGACTGCAGAAATAGGATCGAGACTTTTCCACCAGTGGGAAAAATGCTTGCGATCGTTGAATTGAGAAATACTAAGAGATTTAGCTAAGTTAAAAATCAAACTAGCATACCACTGCTCTTGGTTTAAATTGCTGCTGCCAATTTCAGTTAGATCGATCGCGCCACAACGATAACCTTTCGATCGCAGTTTACTCATAATTTTATTGCGCAGGCTAGATTTACCCATTTGACGGGAGTTAAAGATGTAACATAGTTTAGCTTGCAAAATTTCTTGGTAAAGTTGGCAATCGGCATCTCTGATGACGTAACTGGCAGTGTTAGCGGCTAAACCGCCTCCTACTTGGTAAGAATAAGATAAATTATCGGCCACTGATTGTAAAAGTAAATTTTCTTCTTCGAGTCTTTTACGATCGCTAATATCTTGAAAAGCTGAGATAACATATTCAACTTCTCCTCTTTCGTTAACGATCGGGTTAGTCCAAACATCGAGGGGAATTGTCCGATCTGCTTTGCGAATTTCTACGTCGGGGGTGTAAGATTTTTGTCCTTTTAAGGCTTTACGGATCGGACTTTTTGCTTTGGGATATAAGCGATCGCTTCCGGCTAGATAAACGTTGTAAGTTTCTGAGAGTCGATCGAGGGAAATTGAATCTACTACTCCTTTACCTGTAATTTTTTTGGCGATCTCATTGAGATAATAAGGTTTGCCAACCCCTGTCAAAATTAAAATCCCGACTGGTAGGGCTTCTAAAAATTGAGCTAGTTTTTGTTCGCTCTGACGCAATGCTAATTCTGCTTTGAGACGCTCTTCGTAGAGTTGAGCGTTTTGAATGGAAACGGCCGCTGGAGCGCAAAATGCTTTTAATAGTTGGGTGCGATCGGGGGTAAATGCGCCAGCGATGAGATTGTTTTCTAAATATACTAGTCCGATTAATTTTCCTCGATCGATCAGGGGGGTACAAAGTACGGATTTGGGTTGAATTTTTTCAATGTAAGGATCGCTGGCGAATTCTACTTTAGATCTGGCATCGTCTAAAACTATATCTTGATGGGTGCGAGCGACGTAATTAATGATTTTTTCTGGGAGAAGGGGTAATTGGGTGTTGTTATTTGTAAATTCGAGGGGGATCGATTGCAATACTCTGACACGATCTGATTCGATCGAGCCGATCGCTTCGATGCTTAAATTGTTGTTGTTTTTGAGAATTAGATAGCCGATTCTGGCCCCGGCACTTTCGATCGCGATTTTGATTAATTTTTCTAATAATTTAGCTAAATTTAATTCTCTCGACAAAATTCGATTGGCTTTGAGGAGGGTATTTACGTCGAATGTTTGTAGTTCTGTTTCTTCTGTGGTGGTGATACTTTTAGTCTTTCTTGGTTGAGTTTTTTCTGCTTCGATTTCGTTAAATAATTCGGGATAATTTGCTTCTAAGTCTTTTACTTTAGCTTTTGCACCCCATAAGGAATAGCGATAGCAGGCTTCGATGGTGTAAGTTTTTGCTATTGTTGGTTTTTCCCATTCTGAGTAAAATTTTGCTGCTAATTCCCAGGCTAATGCTTCTTCGTTGATATATCCGTATTTTTTTGCTCCGTTAATAGCGGTTTCGTATAGATTAGCTGCTTTTTCTTTATTACCTTTAATCCGCTGCAATTCTGCTGCTACCAAATCGTATTTATGTCGATAATTCATTGGAGCGCGATCGGCTATTTTTTTGATTTTATTTTGGTTGCGATCGATTGCTTTGAAAAATTTTTGATATTTAATTTTGTCTCGATCGATTAAGGCTATTTTATTGAGGGAGTCGTAAAAATAGAATACGGGAATTACTGCTTGACCGAGAGCGACGCTTATTTGTTGTTTGCTGCGCTCTATATAATCGTTTGCTTCGATATTTTTTCCAAATAAATAACAGCAAAAAATTAAATAAAAATTATTATAGAAAATTACTAGATTCTCGTCTTTTTTGCGATCGTCAAATTCTCGATCGACCAAAGGAGCTACTTTTTTTTGCACGAACTCTCGAGCTAATTCTTGGGAGCTTAAAATTTGAATTGCCCGTTCGTGATACTCGAAGAATAATAGTTCGCTACCCATTTTGATTTTCGAGATCGTTTTGGTGTATTTTGCTGTTTCTTTTGCTAATTGTTCTAATTTTTTGCCGACAATAAAACTATGAAATAAGTACCAAGCAATATTAGTTGTCGTCCATTTTGCTTCGCCTGTTTCTAATCCTTTAAAATATCCTTCTAACAAGCCTGGTAAGCTAGTGTTTAAATGTTGTTTGCTGTGTCCGAGTAGGGCATGAAATCTAAATAATATTTTCGATCTGTATTGAGGGTCGTAATTTTGTTCTGATAAATATAAACCTGCTCGAGCAATTTTATAGCCTCGTTCGATATTGCCTAAAACCCAGGCTACTACAATACCATATACTATTACAGTTAAATAACCGCTAGAAGAAATACCGTATTTTAATAATAAATCTACTTGCTTAAAAGTTAATAATAAATAGTTTTTTGGAGAAACTATATAAGCGATCGGACGTAAAATTCCTATTAATTCTATTAACAATAATCCTCGCTCGTCGGTATTTTTTGGAAGTCGTTCGACGCGCAGGGTAAAATTGCTAGAAAGAGTTTTATGTTTGAAAAACTGATATAAAAGATTCGAGTTGACTGCAATTTTTCCTTGAGGAATTGTTATCCCTAATTCTTTTAATCCGACAATTCCGATCGATAAAGCTCGACAATAATCTGCTGCAATAAAATAG
>CAYWIH010000140.1:4943-13113 GCA_964458305.1 uncultured bacterium
GCTGCCGATCGCTGAGCTTTTTGACCGGCTATTAAATTCAATTTTGCTAGTTCGTCTTTTTCTTGTTGAGATAAAATCGATTCAATTCCTAAATTTAATCGATCGACAATTTCAAAAATCTTTTCTTTTAGTCGGTCTTTAGAAACAGATTTTAGGAGGAGTTTGCCGATTTTATGATGTAATTGACTTCTAGATTCTGGGGGAATTAAACTATAAGCGGCTTGTCGAATGCGATCGTGGATAAATTTATATTCGACCTCTAATTGTTTTTCTTTTTCTTGGCTAACATTTAATTCGATCGATTTATAAATATTGCTGAGAGGAAATACTAAACCAAATTCGATCGCTTCTCGCAGTAAAAAGGCGGTTTCTTGCAGTGATTTATCGGCTGCAGTTGCTAAGATTTTAATTTCAAACTGATTGCCAATACAAGCAGCTATTTGTAATATATTTTGTGTTTCTATGCTTATTTTTTGGAGCGATCGCGAGAGTAATTCAACTACATTTTCGGTAAACTTTTTAGATTGAATTTGTGCTAAATCCCACTGCCAACTGCGAGATTGATAGTTAAAAGATAAGAGATTGTCAAGATATAGCGATCGCAAAAATTCATTAATAAAGAAGGGATTTCCTCTAGTTTTTGCTAGGACTAATTCTGCTAATGGTTTGGCTGTCTGATAAGTACAATTAAAACTATCTGCAATCAATTTAGCTATGTCGGATAATTGTAAAGCTGACAGAGAAATTTCAGATACCTTTACTTTGGCTTTGCGGATGTAATCTATTGTTAATGTTAAAGGATCTCCGGCACTTACTTCATTATTTCGATAAGCCCCAATTAAAAATAAATGTTCGATACTTTCTTCTGTGATTACTAATTGTATTATTTGCAAAGATGCACGATCTGCCCATTGTAAGTCGTCGAGAAAAATTACTAAGGGATGTTCGCTTTTGGCAAATACTTTAATAAACTCCAGAAAAACCCAATTAAAGCGATTTTGAGATTCTGTCGCTCCGAGATCTGGAATTGGTGGTTGTTGGCCAATAATTTGCTCTACTTCGGGGATTAAATCGATAATTACCTGTCCGTTCTTTTTTAAAGCTGCTAGTATTTTATTTTTCCAGTTCTCTAGGTCACTTTGACTCTCTCCTAGGAGGTATTTTACTAATTGTCGCCAAGCTTGGACGATCGCGCTGTAGGGAAGATCTCGCTGGTATCGATCGAATTTTCCGCTAATAAAATAACCTTTTGCTGAGGTAATAGGTTTATAAATTTCTTTGACTAAAGCTGATTTACCAATTCCAGAATAACCGGATATTAACATTAGTTGGGTCGGGAATTTTTGGCTGTTTAAGGCTTTTAATAGTATCTCAATTTCTTTTTCTCTACCGTAAAGTTGTGGTCTAATCTGGAATTTACTGGAAATATCTCCTCTACCTAGCTGAAAATTAAATTGAAATATTTTATTTTCAGTTTGCAAGCGATCCAAACAGTTTTCTAAATCTACTTTAATTCCCCTAGCACTTTGATATCTTTGTTCGGCATTTTTTGCCATTAATTTGAGAACGATATCGGAAATTGCTTTGGGTATTTTTGAATTTAATTCTTCGGGAGGAGTCGGTTTTTTGGCGATGTGACAGTGAATTAATTCTAGTAAATCGTCTTGTTTAAAAGGTAGTTGGTTGGTGAGGAGTTCGTAAAAAGTAACCCCTAAAGAGTAAAAATCAGTTCGATAATCTAGGGGTCGATTCATTCTGCCAGTTTGTTCTGGAGAAATATAAGCTATAGTTCCTTCTAAAGTATTGGGATTTTTTAAGGTGGGATTTTCTTTAGATAATATTGTTGAAATTCCAAAATCGATAATTTTTAATTGTTTGGTTTCTGGGTTGAAAACTATATTAGAAGGATTGAGATCTTTGTGAACGATCTTAGCGGCGTGAATCTCTGCTAAACCGGTAGTTATTTTAATAGCTATTTTTAAAAAGTTTTCAAAATTTAAGAGATAATTATTTAAAAATAAGTCTAAAGAAATGCCACCAAAATCTTCAAAAACGATCGCAAAAGTATTTTGATATTCTCTTAGTTCGTAAGATGCGATCGCATTTTTAATATTTAAGTTTTGCGTGATTTCAAATTCTTGTTTGTATCTGGTTATTTCTTCTAAAGTAGGATATTCTTGTTTGAGAATTTTTAAAATAACGTTTTTATTATTATTTTCTTTAGCTCGATAGACGATCGATTTATTGCTTTGATAAATAAGTTCGATAATTTCATAACCAGGTATAATCGTCATCTAATTTTAGATTCCCCCGTGCTTCGATTATTATAAAACAGTATAAAAAAAGATTTTTTATTATCGAATCTAATTAATATCTCTGTTTATTATACATCTAGCATCGAGAATATATACTCCTCGCTCTTCTAATACCTGACAATCATTTTTCTTTTCTAAGACGATCGGGATATTTTTATCCGCTAATTTTTTGGCTGCAGATTTGGTAGTAGGATTATATTGTTGCAACCAGTTATTTTTGCTGAGATATTCGGGTGTAAAACTGGAAGATTCTAACATCCAAAAATCTATTTTATAGCGATCGATAAAGTTTTGAACTGTTGCTAAGTCCTCGGTATATTGTGCTTCTATTAAGTCGATAGTTTTTTGACGAAATCGCTCGTAATATCCGAGATGATAGGGCATAGCATATTCTCTACTTACTAAAATCGATCGATAACTAAAGCTGGGAATTAAACTGGCTTCTTCTGCTAAAGAAGCAACGATAATATCTTTGGGTTGCTTGGCAAAAAATTGATATATTTCAGTTCGATAACCTTTAACATATACTGGGTTGGGAAAGTCTTTTAATAATAAGGGATAATAAAATACAATTGAGATTATAATTGCGAAAACAATTCCTTTGCCGCCAAGATTTTTGAGTTTATTGTTTTTATTATTCGACCACTGCCAAATTTTTTCTATAATTAAAGTTATGGTAATTCCTGCAGCGATCGCTAAAATTATTTTCAGTGTATGATCGTTATATCTTCCGGGTAAAAATAGTTTAAATAAAAATAGATGCGCCGCTAAATACATCAGCCAAGATGCCATTAAAACTTCTCTTAAAATCCTGGATCGATCGGTTATTTTTTTGGTTAAATTAAAGTTAGTTCTATATTTGATTATAATTGGTAAAAATATTCCCAAGCTAATTAAGATACTTCTAAAAACATGGATCGGAAATAAACCGCTATTTTCTGCAAAAAGCCAATAAATAATAGGATTGCTCTCGAAGAATTTTAATCTACCATTTTCGCTAAAAGCTGGTGATTCTTTAGCTAATTCTAAACTTATTAAGGGTTGAAATTCTCTCCCAGCAGCAGTTGTAATTAAATAAATTAAAATGCCAACAGCAATAACGCCGCAGCCAGTATAAAAAAAACGATAATCTATTTTATCTCTAGATATTATAAATCGATTATTTTCTATTTTAAAAAGTCTTACCAATAAAATAGCTCCGCAAATAAATAAATATTGAGGATAAAAAAGACCGATTATAAAAATAGCGATCGCAGTTAAAATTAGATTTCTTTTAACTAAATAATATAAAAAAACTATCAACAAAGGATATAAAAAAGCTCGCGGTGTTGCCGAAGACAAATCGTCTTTAACTAATATTGCTTGTTCGAATAATAAGGTGGCTAAAAATGCTCCAGCAGGAACGGGAAAAATTTCTAAAAATAAATAATAAAAATAAATCGCCGTACTCAACATTAAAAAAACGGGAATAATTTTATTTAATAAAAAAGGATTTAAGCCGAAACTGGCTGGAATTTTATAGAGTAAAGTGTATCCTAACGGGGCAAAAGCTTGAAAATAATCGGCAATAAAATCGTTAGGAAATAATTCTGGATCGATAAAGCGCATCATCCAAAAAACGTGCATTCTCGCATCGTCTTGAACGACATAATCTCCAGCAAATGCCATTTTAACCATTAAGATAATATAAAAAAAAGTGAAAATAATTGTTAAAAATAACCACCACTGCGAACGATAAAATTTTTGAAAATTGTCAAACATAATAACGAAAACGATATTGAATTTAGTAACTAGCGCGGAGCGAACTCTCTCAGGGAGTAACTTTCAGCCTCAAGCATGAGATAATTTGGGGAAAATTATATCTCGAGGATGATTTAAATTTAAATAGTAAACACTATAGTAAAAGTAGAACAAAATAAAGATATATAAATGAAATTAAAGATTTAAAGATATGTAGAGCGATCTAAGCTTAAATAAAAAATACACACAATTATAGGCAACCAGATCGTCTGGGATAAAGACTTTCTGAGGTTGTCACAGATCCGAAAAAATAGATTAAAAAGACAAAGTATGGTACGAGAGTTCAAAACACAGACAACAGAAAGATTAGAAAGAGCAGATTTTAGAAAACAATATGCCGATGGGAGAAGAGATTTTAGAAAAGTAGATCTTTCAGGAGTGAGACTAACTTGGTGTAAGCTTAAAGGAGCGGACTTAACAGAAGCCAATTTAGAAGGAGCTAAACTAAGTGCGGGAATCTTGCAAGAAGCAGATCTAACTCGCGCTAATTTAAAAAATGCCGACCTGCGAGCTGCAGACTTAAGAAATACCGACTTAAAAGAAGCTAACTTAGTAGAAGCAGATTTAAGCAGAGCCGATTTAATTAAGACTGACTTGCAAAAAGCAGACTTGACCAGAGCAAACTTAAAAGAAGCCACGGTAAAAGAAGTTAACCTGCGCCAAGCCAAACTATATCAAGCTAATTTAGAAAATATCAATCTCAGCACTAGCGATCTTACAGAAGCAGATCTCAGAGAAGCAAACTTAGAAGGTACTAACCTGAACGAAACAACTTTAGCAGGTTCTAACCTCAAAGGGCAAGATTTAACCAAACTCAAACTCAACGGTGCCGATTTAAAAGAAGCAAATCTCAAAAAAGCTAAATTGCACTCAGCAGAATTATACGGGGCCGATCTCAGAGGGGCGGTATTAACAAATACTAATTTAGAAAGTGCCAAAATCAAAGGAGCGAAACTACCTTAGCACTTCGTGGCTAAAAAATTCTTGTAGAGAAAGGCGGAAATCTGATTATATAGAAATGATTCGCAAAATACATAGATATCGGATTTTTAAAAAATTTCCCTTTCTTTATGAATATACAAAATATATCGACAACTCCCTTTACAGACCAAAAACCTGGTACTTCAGGACTGCGAAAATCGGTTAAAGTTTTTCAAAAACCCCATTATTTAGAAAACTTCGTACAATCGATTTTCGATAGTTTAGAAGGATATCAAGGCAAAACTTTTGTCGTTGGTGGAGACGGAAGATATTATAATCGTCAAGCCATTCAAACGATCTTGAAAATGGCAGCAGCAAACGGTGTAGGTAGAATACTCGTAGGTAGTGAAGGTATTTTATCCACCCCAGCAGCATCTTGTATTATCCGCAAAGAAGGTGCTTTTGGGGGCATAATTTTATCCGCTTCTCACAACCCCGGAGGGCCAGAAGGAGACTTCGGTATTAAATATAATATCAGCAACGGCGGCCCCGCACCAGAAAAAGTAACATCGGCAATTTACGAACGATCGAAAACGATCGACTCTTATAAAATACTCGAAGCAGCAGATATCAACCTCGATCGGCCCGGATCTTTTAAACTAGCAGATATGAGCGTCGAAGTTATCGATCCGGTAGAACCATATTTAAACTTAATGGAATCTTTATTCGACTTCGATCGGATTAAAGAATATATCTCTTCAGATAGTTTCTCGATGTGTATGGACTCTCTACACGCTGTTACCGGCCCTTACGCTCGTGCTATCTTCGAAGATCGTTTGGGTGCTAAAGATGGTACGGTGAAAAACGGTATCGTTAAAGAAGATTTTGGCGGCGGACATCCCGATCCTAACTTAGTTTATGCTAAAGATTTAGTAGATATTATGTTTGGCGAAAAAGCCCCCGACTTCGGTGCAGCTTCCGACGGAGATGGCGATCGCAATATGATTTTGGGTAATAATTTCTTCGTCACTCCCAGCGACTCTTTAGCTGTAATTACTGCCAATGCTAAACTAGTTCCCGGATATCAAGATGGTTTGGCTGGAGTAGCGCGATCGATGCCAACTTCTGAGGCTGTAGATCGAGTAGCCGCTAAATTAGGAATAGATTGTTACGAAACTCCCACGGGTTGGAAATTCTTCGGTAACTTATTAGATGCCAATAAAGCTACTTTATGCGGTGAAGAAAGTTTCGGCACGGGATCTAACCACATTCGCGAAAAAGATGGTCTTTGGGCCGTATTGTTTTGGTTAAATATTTTAGCAGTCCGTCAAGAATCTGTAGAAGATATTGTCCGCCAACACTGGCAAATTTACGGACGTAATTTCTACTCCCGTCACGACTATGAAGAAGTAGATAAAGATCGCGCCAACGAATTAATGGCAAGACTGCGATCGATGCTTGACGATCTTAAAGGTAAAAAATACGGCAAATACGAAGTCAAATATGCCGATGATTTCAGCTATACCGATCCGGTAGATGGCAGCGTCAGTTCCAAACAGGGCATCAGAATCGGTTTTAAGGACGGTTCTCGCATTGTTTTCCGGCTTTCCGGTACGGGAACTAAAGGGGCTACTTTACGCCTTTATTTGGAGAGTTACGAACCCGATGCCAGCAAGCACCATATTCCCACTCAAGAAGCATTAGCCGATCTGATTTCCGTAGCCGAAGAAATTGCTCAAATTAAAAAATTCACCGATCGCGATGCCCCTACTGTAATTACTTAATCATTATTTTTGGTAAATAATCCCCTAATCTTTTTTAGATCGGGGGATTTTCCAGATCTCAGTTAGGTCGATCTAGAGAGATTTATTTTTAGATACATTGAATAGCCATCTATCTAGCTATATTTTGAGATCGAGTACTTTTTCGTGGGGTGGAATCAGTTCAATTGCCTAGAATATTCTATTAAATAGATCTTTTTCTATCTGGCAAGATCCACCATAAAATTGGGGCTAATATGGCGCAAGCAATGCTAATACTGAGTACTACTAAGAAAGGATCGTAAAATTGTGTTGTCATGTTTTGGTACTCCTTGTTAATTAAGATTTTTTCTTAATTGTTATTTAAAAGAAACGAACGCTTATCTTCAGAAACTGGGTTAAAAGTAGGCGATCTTTATTTGCTTCCTTAATCTTATTTTATCTAATTTTTTGGAAATTTGCAGCGTTTATATTTATGCCCGCAGATAGAAATAAAGCTTAAAAAAAATTATTATTCCTATTTGCTTAGTCCTTTAGTTATAGTTCCATTTTTTGCTGCGATCGAGCGTATAAAAAGAGGATAGCTAGTAAAGTATAACTAACAGCCCAAGGCGCGCCAGCACCCCAACCTAAATCGATCGCAGTATCGCTAAGAGTCCATTGATAGCTGTGCAATAAACCCAACCAAGATAATATTGCTGCAATTAAAGACCATAAAGCCGCAAAGCCAAATTGTTTTTCGATAATATTAACGGTAATTGCGGCTAAGATCGTGGCACTGAAAATTAAACCTTGCTCCAAAGCAAAAGCACCGCTAATATAAGTATCGCTTTGCTCGAATAGGGGAATCAATTCCGGTGAAAAAGGATTAGAAGGAGTGCCCAAACCAGCCGATCGCAGGGCTGTTTTAGCTATTATCGCCCCCCAAGCAGCAATACCCGGAAACAAACCAATAACTACTGCTGGGGCGTGTTTTAAAGGGGTAGCAGTGAAACTTTGAGTTACTATTACGATGCCGATCCAAAGTACGATCGCCATACCGCTATCGATCGGAATGAAGAAAGATAATAAGCCGATCGTGCCGCTCAAACACAACAATCCCATGAAGATCCCGTTTAAGACTGAATAACCTATTCTCGCCCCCATTTCCTTCCAACCCGGATGGCCGATATAAATAGTGGTGGGAAAACAAGATCCGAAACAGGCTGCAAATATAGTTCCGATGCCGTTGGCTGCCAGACTGGGGGCTGCGGGAAAGCGATCGCCTGC
Organism: uncultured bacterium; assembly: GCA_964458305.1. Classification (GTDB taxonomy): domain Bacteria; phylum Cyanobacteriota; class Cyanobacteriia; order Cyanobacteriales; family JASJDA01; genus JASJDA01. The sequence goes on from CAYWIH010000140.1 coordinate 13,009, forward strand.
TGCTTCGGCACTTTCTAAGTTTTGTAAACTACCGATTAAATTAAACAAGCCCATCTAAAATAAACAAGGGTACTGAAATCATAATTTTAATTTGATTTTAGAGGA
>CAYWIH010000141.1:0-12980 GCA_964458305.1 uncultured bacterium
ACGATATCAATAAGACTCATTTTAAGATTTTTGATTGCTTTGGCGGCTCTTTGGTAGAGTATTTTGCAAACAGTACGGATTTTAAAATTGAAGGTTTGGAAAATAAACGACAATTAATACTTTAAATGCTCGATCGAACTGCGATCGGATATTAAAATTGCTATACACCTTATATATCAAAGATTGTAGCGATATTTTTTTGCGACATTAATTATTTAAATAGCGACATTTAATGTTTGAATGTACAACTCATCTCAATAGAGAGAAATAGTATAACCGAGCAGTAATTCTAGTAGTCTTTGATATTTAGATTTAAATTCTTTAATATTTAAACTGAGAATATCTGTTTGTATTTGTTGACAAGAAGATATGTAATTATAAGAACCGTTTTTCTGAGTAAATAAAGCACCCATTCCTAGATCGCTACAAGATTCTAAAATTTGTTGTAATTTTTCGAGGGTTTGGCGATAGTTGAGATCTGGATAATAGAAAGCAGCAACTTTAATAGCAAATGGTCTAATATTTCTAGAAATAGTTTCGCCGGGTAATAAGGGAAAATCTGGATCTATTGCATTTTTTTTGTTCCATTCATTAACTTTTAAAATTTGTAGAACTTGACATTTAGAATAAGATTGAATCTCAAGATCTTTGTAAATATCAGTCATTAAATTTTTAATTGGTGGGGCAATTTGTCGATCGTATTCGCCTTCAAAACAAGAATAATATTTTTTCTTGATACTATAACCGCGAGCTTTAATTTTAACTGCTTCTAAGTCGCGATCGCTTTCATATCGTTCGAGATAGTAATTAGCTGCCGATTGAACGGCTATTCCTTTAAATATACCTTTATCTTCATATTTATATTCATTAACCCATTGAGGCGTTAATTTGCATCGAGTAAAAAAGTCGCGAATATGTCCCTCGTAAGCTCTTCCAATAAAATCCCAAGACTGATTAGATTTACCAGTAATAAATACTCGACCGTCAGGAAAAGAAATTGTAAAATTACCGGCTTTATTTTTAGATAATTTTAATCGATCCCATTCGTATCCACCTAACGATCGTTCGACGATCGATCTTTTAGTATTTGTTGAAATTAAACCGAATTGATAGTTAGTTAAAATTTTCATACTCGGTGCAGTTTTAAAAACTAAAAAACGCATTAATGGAGATTCAGAGCCGTCGGTAATCGAGTTAACACCATTAGTAGTTTTTGCCATAATAAAACAAGCACAACGAGCTTTATCAGTAATATTATTGCCAACTAAACTATTAGAAATTTTAAAGAACTGACTGGATAAGCCTCCATAAAGAGAGTTAATAAATAGTTTAAGTAATTTTTGTTTGCTGTCAATTAAAAAATACTCTTCGCTGTTGAGGTCGTAATCTTTTAGTTGTTTTTTTAAGTTTAATCTTTCTGACAAAATTGGATTGATAAAATGAGAAATATTGAATTTATACCAATATCGACACCTGCTATCTTCTATTAAAGTTGTTTTAAAGTCAGAAGTTATTTTAGTAGTAAGATGACCTTTTTTATGTTTTTTATGTTTATCAATTAACTCGTCAATAGTTTCAACCATGAGAGATTTGGGATGAAAACTCATCGCTTTTATTTTCACTTTACGACTAAATTCAGCCCACTCTTTTAGGGTCATAATTGCCCGAGCAGTTTCTAAGCTATGATGGGTTAAAACACCGTTTTTTATTTGATTGAGATAAATTCCTACAGTTCCTTCTATATTAACTATAGAACTATCATCAAAATCTACTTTTAATTCGACAGATTTAGCTGAGTTGCTGACAAAAAGCGATTGGTTAAAAGATAATTTTTCATAATTGGTATCAATAATTGCAAACCAACAACCAGGGACTAATTCTTTTTCGTATTTTTTTAGCATTTCTCTCAAACTAATCCACGAATGAGGATCTCGATCTGGAAAATCTAAAATAACCGATCTACCAATTGGAAAGTAGGCATATTTTAATCCTAAACCGTAGCAAGATTTTAAATCCATACTGACTATGGGTTCTTGATAAACGCTACGATGAGGAATTTCATTTTTGCATCTACCCCCCATAACCATTGCTAAAAAAGGTGTTGTCAGTTCTTTATTACTATTTTTGACAATTTCTTTAACTGAAGAAGATTTAATTAATTTTTCTAGACAAGATCGGGCTGGTTTTAAGTTACCGAAGCGATCGAGATCTCTCATATAAGGAATATCGGATCGATCGAAATCTTGAAAATAATCTAGTAAAAAATCAAAAAATAACTGAGCTGTTTCGCTACCTTTAGTCATGGTAATTTTTCTTTTGGTAGGAATCTTTAAGACTTCTTTTCTGACATAATTATTCGCATCAATAACGGCCTGATTTAATTGTTTAAATTTGACATCTCCGCAAGTATATTTAATAAATTTTTCTCTTAAAAGCAGATCGTCATAAGCAAAGTTCATTCTATCTTTATACCTATTCATTAGCTTTTTGGAGGCTAATTGGATACCGTATGCAGCACAAGTTCCTTGATAACCTTCTTCTCCGGCTAATCCGCTATAATCAATGATATTTAGTTTAATTTGCCATAATCGATCGTGTTTTTTAACGTACCAAGGCATTTTAAAATATCCGCTGCGATCGACATTAGATCCTATTTTTCCTTTATTTTTTGTTTTTAAAATTCTTTTTCTTTCCAAACAAATACACAGCGATCTATAAATAATTTTGTCGCAAATAAAGGCATAAATATCGTAGGGACTGAAAAAATGATGTAAATTAATAATTATCGAGCCGTAACTTGAGACAGTCTCCGGTAGCGATACTGGTACAGCATCGATTAATTCACATAAAGATGGTAATCCCGACCAAATTTTATTTATATATTTTTTGCCATATTCAATATGTTCGTAAAAATGAGTTTGTTCGTTTTGCCAGTCTTCGATCGCAATGGCAATTAAATGATTTTTTACTACTTTTTGCTTTAAATTAATTAATTTTTCTCTTTCTCGATCGTCAAAGCTAGATAAATCTTTCTTGCACCATTCGGCATCAATTCCGAAATTATATTTTATTAATTTTTGCTGTATTTTTGGTTGGCTTGGCTTAGCAGTCGCTTGAGATCCGTATCTAGGGTCGCTCATAAACAGTTTTCGATCTAATTATTAAAACTAAAATTATACGATCTCTGCGATAACAACTAAAAATCAATAAGCGGTGGTGTTATCAATTCACTCAAGAAAAGATTTAGTCTCCATCTAGAACAATATTGTTTCGCAGCCGCAATAGTTATATGAAATCGGCTGAGACCAAGAGAAACAGAGATACCGGATTTGATATTATTTTGCAGTTGTGATTCATCTTTTAATTAAAACGAAAACAGCGACAGCTAAAACAAAATAACCGAAACCTTTTTCTAACTGCTTGCAATCAATAAATTTATTTAAATAAGCACCTAAGATAGTTCCAAAACTAGCAGCGAACGTCAAAGAAACCATTAAATACCAATTTAAATTAACTCGATCTAAATAACCCAAAAATCCGCTAGCAGAATTAAAAGCAATAATTAACAAAGAAGTACCGATCGCTTCTTTTATCGGCAAATTAGCTAATAAAACTAAAGCCGGAACTATTAAAAAGCCTCCACCAACTCCGACAAAACCAGTCAGTATTCCAACTCCCAAACCTGGGATAATAATGGCGCGATAATTGTATCTATTAGATGTTTTTATTTTATTTCGATCGCATTTTTTTCTTCTCCCTTTTAAAATCATCAAACTGCTAGCTAAAATCGCGATTATAGCAAAGCAAATTAATTGCAAATTATCTGTAATAAAAGACAAACCAGTAATTTTAGCCCCAAGAAAAGAGCCTAACATAGCAGAAGGGGTAAAAATAAAAGCAGTTTTAAAATTAATATTACCTTTTCTCCAGTGAGGAATAACACCAATAAGGCTAACCGTACCGACTATTATTAAACTCATGGCGATCGCTTCTTTCGTTCCTATTCCCATTACATAAATAAAAATAGGTACGGCTAAAACAGAACCACCCCCACCAATTAATCCTAAACTAAGACCGATCGCGATCGCAAAAATGTGACCGATAACAATTACAATATTCATAATATTTTTTTTAAAAAAAGGCGATCGATTTTGAAGTTTAAAATTTCGATCGCCACTATATTAATTAATAATTTAATCTATTTTGTTATAGGGTAACTTTCTTAGTAAATTTGCCATCGCACAAGTATTACTAATACCAGCAAAGGTCAAACCAGCACCTACAAATCCACTTAAAAATAAAAATCTAGGTGAAACAAAAGCTCCTAATAAAGTTCCAGTTAAAACTAAAGATCCGGCGACAATTTGCACTTGCCGCATGATACTAATTGGTGCTTTGTTATTTATTTTAGTCGGATAGCCTGCCGCTTTCCAAGCATTTAAACCGCCTTTTAAATGCACTATTGTTTCAAATCCTGCTGCTAATGTTTTTGCTGCTGCTTGTTGGGAACGATTTCCGCTTTGACAGTAAAGAATTACGGTTCGATCGCTATTTTGAGGGATTTTATTGCTAGCAAATTTCGATAGAGAAACTAAAGTAGAACCCTCGATATGTTCTCGATTATATTCGTCTATTTCTCTAACATCTACTAATGTAACTTTATCTAGATCGAGCAATTTTTTTAATTGTTTAGCATCAATGTTTTGTAATTTTTCTGCGCTACTGACCATCTTTTTTATCCTTTAATTTGAAAATTTTAAATACTGATTTTTGTTTCGCCGCATTGTAAATTAGCTGGAACTGCTTCCATCATTTTTTTGGGATTGGGTAAATTAAGATTATTCATTATTTCCATGAATTCTTGCCGAGAAATTAATGTTTTATTTTTAGTAAAACGAGGATTAAATTGCTTTTCTTCTCCGATTGTCGATCGAGTTTGTCCGCGATAGTCGTGACCTGGATATACTAAAGTTTCCTCGGCTAAGGTAAATAACTTTTGGGTTACCGAATCGTATAAAATTCCCGGATCGCCACTTTGAAAGTCAGTTCTGCCACAACCTCTAATAAATAAAGCATCTCCAGTTAATAGGATATTTTTATTTACTAAATATGCCATATGAGAGTCTGTATGTCCCGGAGTTGCGATCGCTTCGATCGTTACTTTTCCTACTCTTAAAACCTCTCCATCTTTGATATTTAGATCGGCACATTGTACGATGGCTTTATCTGGTACTATTCCCTGACATTTAGTTAGTTCTCTTAGTTTGCCAGTTCCAGTAATATGATCGGCGTGGATGTGGGTTTCTAAACAGTAAACTAAATTTAAATTTAATTCTTTAATTAGTTTTAAATCTCGTTCTACTTTTTCTAATACCGGATCTACTAATACAGCTTCTCCATCGTCTGCGATTAAATAAGTATAGGTACTTGTTTCTTTGTCGAATAACTGGCGAAATAACATTCTTTTCTCTCACTAAATTACTAATTACAAAAAAGTCGATCGATGCCGTTTTTGATATTTACTTCGATCTTATTCTGCTTTATCCGATTTAAAACGATCTTTGCAATAGTTTTCGTAAAGAAAATCCATCAATTTGCTAACATCCGATCGGGCGATCGAGTAGTAGATTGTTTGATTTTCTCGCCTTGGTTTGACTATTCCGTCTTTGCGCAATAGTGCTAAATGCTGAGAAGTGGTTGCTTCTCTAATACCGACGATCTGGGCAATTTCACCTACACTTTGTTCTCCATTAGCTAAAGTACAGAGGATGAGAAAACGATTTTTACTCGACAACACTTTCATTAACTCGCAGACTTCTTCTGCAGTTTGGCGTTGTTCTTTAGTCATCTTCATATATTCATTATTACGAATATTCATAGATACTGTCAAGGGATCTCAATTGATATTTAAAGATCGTACTCGCAAACTGCGATCGCAGTAGAGCTGTGGCTAAATGTTAGTAAAGATTCCTCGCAGGTTTAGTTTGTAGGGGAGTTAGGTTGAAATGTTAAAATAATTTGATAATTGCTCCAATCAAGAAAAATAATAAGTAGTATTTAATTCTCGATCGCTTAGTTGTTCGAGCGAATTTTTGGGTAAATTTTATATATTGAAAATAGAATTAAGCCATCTAAAAATTAGTCTTAAAAACGGCTCGATCGAAAAGAAACAGAGGGATAATGTTTCTAGTTTTTAAAGCGAGTGGATTGTCAGCTCTATTATTAAAATAAAATAACAAACAAAAAATAAGATGAATAACGAAAAAGTTTCTGAAGTCAAACAAATTGCAGCTCAGCTCCTAGCCGGAATGCTAGCCAACCCCCATATATATCCTAACGTCTCCGATGAAGGAGCGTCGGGACAGCAGGAACAAAAATTAAAAATTATTGCGATCGAGATGGCAATGCAATTAATTGCCGATGCCGAGAAAAAAAATAATTAACTATATAATCACTATTGTTTTATCTTGAGATTTAAATCGAGACAATACTTACTTTTGAAACATAAATTTAAGTTTTTGAGAATAATTTTAGAAATAGCCTTAAAAAAATCTTGCCGCAGCTATTAGCTAGTTAAAATTAAAGCTTGAAGTGCGAGCGAAAAAAAGAAAAATTTCGTAATAATAAAGATAAGGAAAAATCTAATGACAAACGTAACTGAAATTAAATCTTCAGAAGCAACAACAACTGTGCGCCATCAAATAGTTGTAGTCGGGGGAGGTGCGGGAGGAATCACCGTTACAACGCAATTATTAAGCAAAAACCCTTCACTAAACATCGCGATCGTCGAACCATCTCAAAAACATTACTATCAACCAGCTTGGACTTTAGTTGGTGGAGGAGTATTTAACTTAGAAGATACTGAAAGAGAAGAAAAAAATCTAATTCCTCAAGGAGTAAGTTGGATAAGAGAGTCCGTAGCCAAACTAGATCCCGATAACAACGCAATTATTACCCAACAAGGCACAAAAATAGAATACGATTACTTAATTTTAGCTCCCGGCATTCAAATAGACTGGCATTTAATTGAAGGACTAACGGGCGCATTAGGTAAAGACGGAGTTACCAGCAACTATTCTAAGCAATACGCCCCGTACACCTGGGAAACTTTACAAAACTTTAAAGGGGGCACTGCGATATTTACCTATCCCAACACTCCCATAAAATGCGGCGGCGCGCCACAAAAAATTATGTACTTAGCCGACGACCATTTTAAAAGTAAAAGCGGAGTAGGTACTAATACCAAAGTAATTTACTGTACTGCTGGGGGGAAAATGTTTCCAGTCCCAGAATATTGCGAAACGATCGAACAGATCGTCGATCGCCGCAACATCGAAGTTAAATACAAACATAACCTCAAAGCGATCGACACCCAAACCAAAGAAGCCATTTTTGAAGCAACCACAGAAGAAGGTACGAGCGAAGTTAGAATAAAATACGATATGATCCACGTAGCACCGCCAATGAGTGCCCCAGACTTCATTAAAGAAAGTCCTCTAGCGATGCCGAACAATCCTTTAGGTTGGGTAGATGTAGATAAGAACACTCTACAACACAATAAATATCCCAACGTCTTTAGCTTGGGTGATGCTTCTTCCTTACCAACCTCAAAAACTGCCGCAGCCATTCGCAAACAAGCCCCAGCATTAGTGACAACTTTATTAAGTGTAGTCGCAGATCGAAGCGATCGAGGCAATTATCAAGGCTATACCTGTTGTCCTCTCGTGACTGGTTACGGTAAAACCGTGATGGCAGAATTCGATTATAGTAACACTCCCACTCCTAGTTTTCCGCTCCTCGACCAAACAAAAGAACATTACTTAATGTGGTTGGCCAAAAAATATCTTTTACCTTGGTTGTATTGGAACAGAATGTTAAAAGGATCTAATTTTGAAGGAGATATCCTCAAAAACAAACAGGAAAAAGTTGCTAAGTAACAAAAATTAATCTTCTCCGATATCTTCATTCCATAATCGGGGATTTTTAGCAATAAAATCGCTCATTAATTGAATGCAGTGGCTATCTTGTAAAACTTCGACAACAACTCCTTGAGTCCGAAGATAATCTTCTTCTCCCATAAAAGTTTTATTTTCGCCGACAATTACTTTAGGAATGCCATAAAGCAAGATAGCCCCGCTACACATCGCACAAGGCGATAAAGTAGTGTAGATAGTAGATTGACGATAAACAGATGCCGATCGACGACCTGCATTTTCTAAGGCATCCATCTCACCGTGTAAAATTGTACTGCCTTTTTGTATCCTTTGATTGTGTCCGCGACCGATAATTGTATTTTCATAAACAATTACCGATCCGATCGGAATACCGCCAACTTTCAGCCCTTTTTCTGCTTCTGCGATCGCCGCTTTCATAAAAAGATCCATATTCTCCTCGATCGATCTTTTACATTAATAAAAATTCATTATCTCTCTTTAGTTAGATTTTGCCAATTTTTACCAGATTACGTATTTCTACTTAAATTTTTATTACAATCTTTTTCTCAACTTCTTAACTTCTTCTCATTTATATTTCACCAACTTCTCAAATAAGCCAATTATAGTAATTGATATCGCAGTAAGGAAGAAAAGTCACTTTCTTAGCTGAGATCGCAATATTTTATTCTTTTAAACTCAAAAAAATGGAAAAAGATCGACAAACAGTACTCTCAATTTTAATGATGCGTTTTGGATTAGATCCTTATACTTCTCTTCCTTTAGTTAATGATTGGCTTAGCAAACATCCAAATCTATCTTGGAGCGATTTAAAAGATTATTTGCTTAACGGTAAAGTGATTTTTCAAGCTGGTTTGTTGCAGGATGTAGGTTATTCAGAAATTAACTGGTTAATCCAAAAAATGCGCGATCGAGATGGAATAGAAATTAAAGATCGTTGGTATAATTTTAAGTTTTATCGTCAATGTTTTATCGGTTGCGAAGCAGTAAAATGGCTGATGAAGACTCAAAATATAAGTCAAGAACTAGCAATTCAATTAGGGCAAATACTGCTCGATCGCCGCATAATTCACCACGTTCACGACCAACATAATTTTAGAAATGAATTTTTATTTTATCGTTTTTATCAAGATGAAATAGCTGCTAATCAAAAAAACAATCTTATCCATGGGAGAGCGCAAGATATGTTACAGTATTTTCCCAAATAATTGCTCCCAACAATTGCTAAAATCAAATCAATTGCTCCAATTAAAACTAATTTATAATTAACGAAATACAGCTTAAAAACGATACAATACAAGCTTAAATTCAACAAAACTTCTGAGAATGTAGCAAGATTAAACAGAATTAGAAAAACCATACACCTAGATCGACTGACCTACACAGTGCAAATAAAAAGAGAATTGGTATGAACCTATTCCACTAATAAAACTCTGTTCCCCAAATCTAAAATCGAAATCTAAATATTTTTAATATTTTCTTTATATTTTAATTTTGACAGCTTTTTACCCTCAAACTCGAGAATTTATTGCAAAAATTAAAGATTCAAGCTTTACTTCTTGACTTTTTGCCAGCTATCTTCTTTCAAACGAGCGATCGAACAATTAGTTTTTCGCGCTGAAGCTTCCGCGAAAGATTTTCGAACTTAGCAGCCAAATCGATCTTCTTTACAAAATCATTCTTTAGAAAGAGCCAAGATAATACAGAACAATATTAATATGCAACAGGATTAAAATAAGAAAAAAAAAGCAGCTTAGAAAAAAGCCGCTTTTAATCTACCTAAAAAAAGAAATTGTTGTTTTAATAAAGCTAGTTACTCTCTTATCTATTTGTAAGAGAGCTTTTTATTTCAAACAACGTGAATATTGTAAAACACCACACTTAAAAATTCTTTTTTTTTGAAGACTATCTTCACAATTTCCCCACAATGTTTTAAGAAATACATTATATTTTCGATTAAACTCTCTCGAAAAAGTTCTTCTTGTAAATTTCGATCGCAAGATCGCGATCGAAATTTAGACTAGATATTAGCTTGAGGTGACAAGAAATTGACTTAAAATACTAATGCTTTACTTAGATCGCCTTTAAAATTTTCTCTACAATCGTTTCTGGATCTTCAGCAATCGAAACAGCGATCGCATTTTGAGGTTCTTCTAAGATCTCAAATTGACTTCGTAACATTTCTTTTTCCATAAAATGATCTTGGCGATTCTCAATTCTGCTTAAAATTTCTGAGTATTCGCCTTTTAAATAGATCCAAATAACTCTTTGATTTCCTTTTTGTAAAATTTCTCGATAACTTTTTTTTAGTGCCGAACAAGCAATAATTATATTATCATTACTGTCGATTAATTTTTTCAAACTCAACAACCAAGGAAGTCGATCGCCATCTTCTAATGGAATACCTCGACTCATTTTTTCGATATTTTCTGGCGGATGAAAATCATCGCCATCATGAAAACTATACCCTAGTTGTTTGCTTAATAATTTCCCAATAGTAGTTTTACCGCTACCTGCTACTCCCATCAAAATATATATCATAGTTACAACTGAGCGAATACTTTATCTTTAGGATACAAGTTTTTAATACTGTTTCTGTTTAATATTGCAGGCTGAGGTTAGGAAGTCACTAAGTCAGAATAATAGTTAATAAGTCTTTCTCTAGCCTATTTTTTTTGCCAAGTGTATAAGAAAAAAGAATATATTTGAATCTAAATTTATTGGGAATATTTATTCGGTTTCGATCGCCGATCGATTAAATTTCTTACTATCAAAAAAGTACGCTAATTTCTTTATCTTAGCATTCACTAAAAAAATATATCTACAGAAAAGTGTAACTTTGATTGCAGTTTTGTGCATAAAAAAAAGCAGAAACTATCGAAGATATTTGTAGAAAAAATAATTAATCTATAAGTTAAAGGTTAAAAAACTATTTTATATCTTGCGATCGCTTCTGTTGCGATCGATTAAATCTAGAAATAAAGATCGATACTAACTCGATTGAAGAAAAACAAATGAAAAAGCATCATAGTAATAATTTTTTTTTGAACTTTTCGATCTCAATTCTCATCTTATTTACTGCTGGTTTGAACCAAAGATATTTTTCTGAGGTTTTACTTCCAAAGCTTTGTAATACTATCTTTCAAAATAGTTATTAATCTAATTAACTATATTTCAACACAATATCTTAATATTTGAAATAATTACTTGTCAAGTCAAACACCATTACTCGATCGATAAAAAGATTATAGTTGACACGTACCCTATAAATAAAATTAAATAGAAAAACCTTTTATGGGGTGAAGATGCTCTCTTTTAGCAATGTTTTCAGCGAAATTGCCGCTCTACTAACGATCGCTACAATATTCGGTACTTTAGCACTCTGGCTGCGACAGCCTCTAATGATAGCATTTATTGCAGTAGGAGTAGTAGCAGGGCCGGCCGGTTTAGATTTAGTGGCTGCTGGGGAACAGTTAGAATTACTCGCCGAATTAGGAATTACCGTACTTTTATTTGTAGTTGGCTTAAAACTAGATCCTCACGAGATCGAAACCGTAGGGCCCGCAGCAGTTATTGCCGGAGTGGGCCAAATCGTCATGACTGGAGCGATCGGGTATGCGATCGCAATATTCTTAGGGATCGATCTATTTGCTTCTTTTTATATTGCAGTAGGTTTGACCTTTTCTAGTACGATCGTCGTAATTAAATTACTTTCCGATAAAAAGGAAATTGATGCCTTACACAGTCGTATTGCGGTAGGAATTTTAATCGTACAAGATATTGTCGTCGTCTTGGTGACGATCGCCTTGAGTGCTTTTAACGGTAGCAACCAAAGCAGTATCGGACAAACTTTGCTGATGGTAATACTGAAAGCGATTTGTTTTTTATTAATTCTCTGGCCGATCGATCGGTATTTGTTGCCGAGACTGTTACGATCGCTAGCTTATTCTACGGAATTATTGCTGATATTTGCTATTACTTGGGCGATCGGCTTGGCTGCGATCGCAGACGCTTTAGAATTTAGTAAAGAAGTAGGGGCGATCGTCGCGGGAATTAGTTTGGCTTCTACACCTTATCGAGTTATTATCAGTTCGAGATTGGTAAGCTTGCAGGATTTTTTGCTGTTATTTTTCTTTATCAACCTCGGTATTCATATCGATGTTACTCATCTCGGAGATGAAATCGGCCCGGCACTGATTTTTTCGGCTTTTGTCTCGATCGGCAAACCGATCATGTTGATGAGTTTGTTGGGAATAATGGGCTATCGTAAATATACTAGCGCGCGCGTCAGTTTTTCTTTAAGTCAAATTAGCGAATTTTCTCTAATTTTGGCAACCCTCGGAGTTAGTTTAGGTCATATTTCGACGAAAATATTGGGTCTAATTACTTTAATTGGCACGATTACAATGGGTTTATCGACTTATGCAATTATTTACTCTAATTTTTTATATAAAAAACTTTCCCCTTGGTTGAGTATATTTGAGCGGAAGATCCCTCATCGCGAAGAAACTTTAAACGAATCGATCGATAACGATCTCGATAATATAGATGTAATTTTATTCGGATTAGGTCGTTATGGTGGTAGTATTTTAGAGTATCTGCAAAGAACTGGATTGGTAGTTTTGGGGATAGATTTCGATCCAGAAGCAGTCAGATTTTGGCGCGATCGAGGAGTAAAAACCTTATACGGAGATGCTGAAGATCCAGAATTAGCCGCAGCACTTCCCCTCAAAAATAATATCCACTGGGCGATCGTCGCTATACCTGGAAAGAAAATTGGTTTAACACTCTTAGATACTCTCAAACAAAATGGTTACAAAGGTCGGATCGCTCTCAACAGCCACGATCGTCAAGATTTACATTTTCTCGAAAAAGCAGGTGCAGATTTAGTTTTGTTTCCTTTTCGCGATGCTGCTAGGGAAGCTGCTCATATTATTGTAAAATCGATCGATGATAAATATTTACCGGAAGATCGACAGCTCGATCGCGAGTAAATTTGCTCTTTTTAGACTGGGTTAGTTTAATTTT
>CAYWIH010000142.1:0-12947 GCA_964458305.1 uncultured bacterium
GGAGCTAATAATTTAATTGATGGCAGAAATCCGATTTCTTTTTGTAACGTTCTTATTGTTGGCAATCTTTGTTCTTTAATTTTCCTGTTATTAATTTATGGCAAAGATTTAAATCGATCGGCTTTTAAAAAACTATCTTTTACTGATTGGCTTGCAATAATTGGCGTGGCTATTCTCGCAGGAGCTTTAGCCCCAGGATTAATTTTTACTGCTTTAGATATTACTACGGTTAATAATGTAGTTTTAATAGGTAGAATCGAACCGCCGATCGTGCTAGGTTTGTCTGTTTTATTATTAAAAGAAAAAGTTAATATCTGGATAGTATCCGGCGCATTTATTTCTTTTGTCGGCGTTGTTTTAACTGTTTTACTTCAAGAGCCAGAAAATGTAGAAAATATGATGATGGAAGTGATGCAATCTCAAGTTGGCTTGGGGGAATTTTTGGCAGCAGGAGGAGCGATCGCCCTAGCAATTTCTACTATTATTAGTAAAGTAAAATTGAAAGCAATTCCTCTGAGTATTTTTAGTATTTTTAGAACTGCGATCGGTACTGTAGTATTTTTCTTGGTAGTAATAATTTTATTCGAACCTTCTCATTTTATCGATGTTTTTTCTCCTTTATTGTGGCAGTGGATGATATTTTATAGCGTCGTAATTGTGGTTGGGGGACAATTAAGTTGGTTTCAAGGTTTGAAAAGAACTGGTGCAGCAGATGTATCTTTAGCTAGTTCTTTTAGTCCGATCGCTGGTGTTTTAGCTGCTTATTTTTTATTAGGTGAAGCCCCGACAACTGCTCAATATATCGGCGGAAGTGTAATCATAATCGGAATTGTTTTTAATCAGATTGGTGTGACAAAATTGGCACAAAATAAAGCAATGCCAGAAGTTACTGAAAAAGAAATGGATTTAGAATTAGGATATAAAGGAATTTAACAACAAGATCTTTACGTTCGATCGCGCCAATATTTTTTCATATTAAGATGTCGCAAATTTGATAACAATAATGCGATCGAGCTAATTTCTATAACCCAATCTTTACGTTCGATCGCGCCAATATTTTTTCATATTAAGATGTCGCTTGTTAAAAATTGAATCGATAAGTTTGATACCAATAGTGCGATCGAGAAAATCTCCATAACCGAAACTAAAATTGATTCTATCTGTATATATTGTTCCGTTTTCTTTGGCTGCAAATTCGTGATGGTGTTCTAAATATTTGTAAGGTAAACCACCTCTTAAAACATCGACTAATATTTTATTCTGGCGATCGAAAACAGTAATTTCAGTTTTAGAAGTCCAAGTAACTAATAAAAAACTAAATTTGAATTCTACGATCGAACCTAATCCCCAATTTTCTTCTTTATTAACCCAGATAATCGGATAAGGAAAAATAGTTTCAAAGCCAGTTGGAGAAGTACAAAAATTAAATACTTCATCTAGAGAAGTATCTAATTGGCTAGTTTTTGAATATTCCATTATTCTTTTAGAAGGATAACAAGTTTAGAGATTTATTTTCTGGGAATAAAGCATTTTGAATTGGATCTGTTTGATATTTTTCCTCGTCCGATAAAACAAAACGAGGTTGAGAAGAATGAATGCGAGAAACTACCTCATAATTAATCGTACCCATCCAACTGGCTAATTGTTCTGCACTTATTCTTTCTTCTTTGTCGCTTCCCAATAAAGTTGCGATATCTCCTACTTTTAACCCCGGAATATGAGTAACATCAACCATCATCATGTTCATACATATTCTTCCTCTGACGGGCGATCGCACTCCTTTAATTATGACGTGAGCTAAATTAGATAAACGTCGATCGTACCCTTCGTGATACCCTAATGGTAAGATGGCTATCTTCATCGGATGAGTGGCTCTAAAAGTGCGACCGTAGCCAATATAAGCCCCCGTCGGTACGTCTTTTACTTGCACTACTCTGGCACGCCATGATAAAACTGGTTGTAAATTAGGGATAAAACCGTTATTACTGGTGGCATAATTTTGCAGTACGGTGGCATAAGTTTCTGTGGAGGGCCAAAGTCCGTAAGCGGATATACCTACCCTTACCATCGATCCGTGGGTTTCCGGCCAGAGAATGGTTGCCGCAGAATTAGCCGAGTGAACCATCCTTACATCTAAACCTGCGTTTTGAAAAGCTTTTTTAGCATTTTGTAATAAACTTAGTTGCTGGCTGGCAAAATGATGGTCGGTAGTATCTTCGATATCGGCGTAGTGAGTGGTAATACCTTCGATTAGGATACCATCTAATTGCGAAGCAAATTGAGCCAGTTCGATCGCATCTTTTAAATCAAGTCCTTGACGGTGAGTACCCGTTTCAATTTTGATGTGTATGGGTACTTTATTGCCTGTTTTTCTGGCAGCAGTAGCTAAAGCTTCAATTACATCGCGATCGTAAACTACAACTCTAGCTTTGGTTTCGGCTATTATATCGGCATTAGCAGCCGATACGTTACCGCAAATATAAATTGGTGCTGTTATATTATTTTGACGGAGGTTTTGCGCTTCGTAAGCAAAATTAACAATTAACCAATCAGCTCCAGCAGCAACGAATTCTTTGGCACAGGGAATTATTCCGTGTCCGAAACCATCTGCTTTGACGACAACTCCCAGGATAACATTATTACCGATTCTTTTTCTGAGGGTATCGATATTAGATTTTATCGCAAAGCGAGAAATTTCACACCAAGACGATTCTCGGGCGATCGATTCTAAAAATTCTTGATACATCTGCAATATTCTCTAGTGGGAATATTTTGATATTGTCTCACAATAGTTGTTAACTTCAGATCCGTTGAGAATTATAAGGCAAAAAACATTTAAGATGTTAATAACAAATCGACGAATTTAAAAGAAAAAATCATGTCATTAACAGAACTCGATCGAATTGTATCCCAACTTAAATCTCAGCTTGGATCGGAAAATTTTAGCTTAGAAGAGATGCGAAGTGCTTTTGAAGAAATAGCTACATCCTTTCCAACGCCAGAAGATGCTCAAATCGAAGCAGTTAACATGAACGGAGTGCCAGGAGAATTCGTCAAAGCATTTACACATAAGTCTCCTTCTACAATTATTTATTTGCACGGTGGAGGTTATGCAATTGGTTCGCTTAAGACTCATCGTACATTAGCCTATAACTTATCAAAAGCATCTGGTTTTCAAGTATTGTTAGTCGATTATAGATTAGCTCCCGAACATACTTTTCCTGCGGCGATCGAGGATTCAATTAAGGCTTATCGCTGGCTGCTGCAAAATGGTTGGTCGGCCGATCGCATTGGTATTGCTGGGGACTCGGCCGGAGGTGGACTAGCTCTTGCAACTTGCATTGCTTTACGGGAAGAAAAAGAACGATTACCTAGTGCTATTGTTTGTATTTCTCCTTGGACGGATTTAGAAGTTAAAGGAGAATCAATTCATACTAAAGCTTCAGTCGATCCAATTTGTTCCAAGTTGGAGATCGATTTTTTTAGAGATCTTTACGTTGAAAAAAAGGATTTTTCTCATCCGCTTGCTTCGCCTCTTTATGCAGATTTGAGAGGACTTCCACCTTTATTAATACAAGTTGGTACTGAAGAAATACTTCTCGATGATTCGATTCGTTTAGCCGAGGGAGCAAAACAATGCGGCGTTGAAACAGATCTAAAAATTTGGGATAAGATGATCCATGTTTGGCATCTTTTTGCTCCAAGTCTTTCAGAAGGTCGAGATGCAATCTCACAAGCTGCTAATTTTTTAAATAAATATCTAGTTTCATCTCTTTAAAAAAACGTTCAATTTAACAAGTTTTTCAAATTAGCTCGACCCGAAACAAGTTATTTCGAAAACTGGGATAATAATAAAAGTAAATTGAGAAATTTGGCAAAAAATTGGTACAAAGAGAAACTATAGCCGCGATCGCAACTGCCGTCGTCCCAGAACAGGGTAGTATCGGTATAGTTCGTCTTTCTGGAGAAAATGCCTTAAGTATCGCTAAGACATTATTTTACGCCCCAGGGAAGCAAAAATGGCAAACTCATCGCATTCTTTACGGTTATATCAAACATCCAGTAACTCAAGAAACCGTCGATGAAGCTTTATTATCGATCATGTTAGCACCGCGATCCTATACTCGCGAAGATGTGATCGAGTTTCACTGTCACGGGGGTATTATTTTAGTCCAACAAGTTTTACAATTATGTATCGAAGCTGGGGCTAAATTAGCAAAACCAGGAGAATTTACTTTAAGAGCTTTTTTAAATGGTAGATTGGATCTGTCCCAAGCCGAAAGCGTTGCAGAATTAGTTGGGGCTAAATCCCCGATCGCTTCTAAAATAGCTTTAGCAGGTTTGCAAGGAAAATTAGCCGATCCGATCTGTCAACTTCGAGATAGCTGTTTGGATATTTTAGCTGAAGTAGAAGCGAGGATCGATTTTGAAGACGATCTTCCCCCTTTAAACGAAACGGAAATTCGTCAAGGTTTGGCTCGAGTATTAGAAGAGGTAAATGGTATCCTAGCTACTGCCGATCGCGGTGAATTATTAAGAAGCGGTTTGAAAGTTGCGATCGTCGGTCGTCCTAATGTGGGAAAATCGAGTTTGTTGAATGCTTGGAGTCGAAGCGATCGGGCGATCGTTACGGATTTGCCGGGTACTACTCGCGACGTGGTAGAATCTCAATTGGTAGTTGGCGGCATTCCGGTGCAAGTTTTAGATACTGCTGGAATTAGGGAAACGTTCGATCGAGTCGAAAAAATTGGCGTGGAAAGATCTCGCAATGCTGCTAGTACTGCCGATCTTATTTTACTGACTGTCGATGCTGCAAGCGGTTGGACTGCTGAAGAAGAAGAAATTTATCAACAAGTAAAAGATCGCACTTTAATTTTAGTTATTAATAAAAGCGATTTAAACGATCCAGAAACGGTAAAATATCCTTCAGAAATTAGCAATGTTGTTTTTACTGCTGCTGCTAAAAATTTTGGGATCGATCGACTAGAAAAGGCTATTTTAAATGGGGTAAAATCGGATAATTTAAATGCAGCCAATTTAGATCTTGCTATCAATCGAAGACAAGCTGAGGTTTTAACTCGGGCGAAAATATCTTTAGAAAGAGTTCAAGAAACTATTAGCAATAATTTACCTTTAGATTTTTGGACGATCGACCTGCGAGGAGCTATTTATGCTTTAGGAGAAATTACTGGCGAAGAGGTGACAGAATCTGTTTTAGATCGAATTTTTAGCAGATTTTGCCTTGGAAAATAGGCATTTGCAACATCGATTTTTTCCAATAAGAAAATTCTCGATCGGCTTTGACTTGATGCAAATATTTTTGGAGCGATTTGGCTTTTTCTGGTTCGTTTAAAAGCAGATATATTCGATTTAATTTTTGGATATATTTTTCGTCAGAATTTGAAAAGCGATCGAGCATTTTTTCGAGAATATCTCTAGCAACAAAATTGTCGGACTGATTCGATTGCAACCAAGTTGTAATTGAGGATTTTACTAACTTTTTACTTAAACCAATTTTGTTTAATCGAATTAAACTTTCTGCTAATTCTAAATATAGCTGAGGAATTAACTTTGGTAGCTTAGCTGCTAAATTATTATAAATCAAATCGTAGCCATTCACTAAACTTTCTACGAGGGTTTCTTGTTCTGCTTCGAGATCGATATTTTTAATTAATTTTGGTAACAATCGAGGTAATACAGGAGATTTGCCACTATCTTTTAAGTGATGATAGTCGATCGTCCAACCAGCAATTAAACAGCGATAATTTAAAATAAAATCGGCAAAATATTCTGAGTTTTTTAGAGAATCGGTTCGATAATTATCTAAAATTTTAGTGTAATTATATTCTTCATCATTTGCTCCCCAATAAACCATATTCAGACTGAGAGAATTTTCCTCAATTTCCGATTCTAAAATTAAGGTAGGACTTCCTTTTAAATATTCGAACAAGCGATCGATCGATGCTTCAGATTGAAATCCTTCATTTTCCGCAATACAATCTAATAATAATCTCGCTTTAGTCGGATAATTTTGCTTTAAAAAACTCTTTAATTTCCGTTTTATAGCAGTTTGCAAATGGGCCGAATTACCATCTATGCGATCGATGACAATAATTTCTAAAGGAGCGAGAGCATTATTTTGAACTTCAACTGGAAAAACTTGCCAATGTTTTAGTAAAGTATCGATTTCTTCCCTTGACAATTCACTATTAATATTAATTACTTTCCCGATTAAATTCATCTCTCTTTCTATTAGCCTCTAATTATTTTTAACTTTAACCTGTTGCCAATAAAATTAAACTTTTTATTATTAATTTTTATAATGATAGTAAAAGTGGGGTTGAACCCCACGATAATACCCCTTCCACTCAATAACTAGCGGATATAGTCTTAGTGCTGTTTTTTCTCTAGTCATCTCTGACTTACTTAAGTATGACAGCAATTTGCAAAAAATTCGTCGATCGCTGTCGGTAAAAACACTAATTTAGGACACAATAACTAAGTGATTTCCGTAGGACTTCTAATAAAGTTTTGAAATACCCTTGAAGATTATAACGGTTTTTGCGTAAAAAAACCTTGCAATATTTTAAATGCAGGAAGATCGGGAGAAAAATTAAAGGTTAAATTGTCTCGATCGGTAACAATAGTGTGAAAAGGAATTAATTCGATCGCACAATTACTATAGGCGATCGCTTCGAAGCTGGCGATCGAATCCCAATCCCAACAAGATCGTACTACAGGTATTTGCAAATCTTCTAAATAATCTAAAAGCTGCGAGCGAACGATACCAGGTAAAATTCCCGCTTCTAGTGGGGGAGTAAACCAGCGATCGGCTTTATATCCCCAAAGATTTCCCGTAGTGGTTTCCAACCAATTGCCCTGGCGATCGGTTAAAATAGTTTCGTCTGCCCCTAATTTAAGAGCCTCCTTTCTTGCTAACCAAGGTGCTAAATAGTTACCAGTTTTATGGAGAGGAAGAGAACGAAAAAAATTAGAATCGCAGACTGTAGCGATCGCGCCAAATTGTTGTAATTGCTTTAAATTATCAGCTAAATTGCGGCCGACAATCCATTCGCGACCGTCAGGAAAAATAGTAATTCGCAAGAGAGGATAAAATTTCAATAGAGATTCTGCACCTCGACGTAACCTTTGCCAATTTGGTAATTGCCAAGCAAAGGCTTGTAAACTAGATTTTAAGCGATCGCAATGGGCAGTCCAATTAGTGAGGGGATAATCTAGGGAAGAATGGTAAACTCGTAAAGTAGTAAAAACCGTACAGCCATAAAGTAACCCCGGATCGTTAATACTCAATTCCAGGGTATCTGCTTCAATTAAGCGACCGTCGTACCAATAGACTATAATTTTATCAATTCTAGGCGTTATTGCGCTCTAAAAGAGATTGTCGCACGCTTTGAATTGCCTCAGATAGTTCTTGACGTTTGCTCCCGCTACGTAAGTAACGCCAAGCAAACCAAACAGTATAAACCATGCCGACTAATTCTAACATGGGTTTAATTAGAGGGAGATGATTGATAGCATCGAGTATGGTCAAAGAAATTTTGAGAAAGATTGCCACACCGACAACGATCCCGACGATCAGTAAAGGAAGTTGATAGGCATTCCAAAACTTGCCGACGAGATCGAGTAACTCTTGAATAGTGCCAGATATTTTATCTCCGAATTGAAGAAATTGTTTTTCAGAGGATTTAGAAGGTTCTATATCTACCGAAGTAACTTCAGGGTTTTTATCTAGTTTTTGTTCTTCTGGGGTTGAAGAAGACATAGGTTAATATTCTCTGTATTAAATATCAATATTCCTATTTTACCCGTATCGGTCACTCCCTACTATTGCGAGACTGCCAAAATACTTTAATAAAATTGTGCAGAGAAGCCCGAGCCTTATTTTCGTCGAAGCGAGAAAAATCGATCTCCTCGAGTTGCATTAATAGAGGAATTACTTCAGTATCCGCAGCAGGTTCGATTAGATCGACGGGCCAAAATAAATCCGAACTCATCCGCAAATCTACAACGCGAGGGGGTTCTTCTCCTGGTAAAAAAGTTAGCTCGTTTTCCGGTGCGATCGCTAACATCAAAGGACGAAACCAACATAATTGTCGATCGGGAACTACTTGAATCACTTCACCGTACAAACAAGTATTATTATGCCGCAAACGAACGATTTGATAGGATTTAAACTCGCTGTTGAGGGATTTTGAACTCACAATTAAAAAACTTTGATTAACTGGTAGCTGATTCGGTAGGGCGAGAGATTACTTCGCGAAAGCGAATTTCATCGCGATGGGGATCGGCACGAGTTACCATAAATTCGAGGCGATCGCCTAGAGTAACGTCGCGATCGAAGCGGTGGGCTAATTCCAATCCCAACTCTTCTAATAAAATGATGCCTAATTTCTCGTCTTCTCGCAGCCAGCGCAAGACCAAACCTTGCCAGACACAATTGCTGTTGCGACGTAAAAATTCTAAACTCCAGTAACGATTGGTTTGGCGTTCGACTAAAGTTGCTTCGTAGGCTGAAGCGGATACGCTGTAGATAATTTCTTGTAGTTGTTGAATATTAAAAGGTGGTTCTTCTCCTCTGAGGTGTGCTTTAAGTTGAAAGTGGGTTAATAAATCGGTATAGCGACGAATTGGGGAGGTTACTTGAGTATAAATATTCAATCCCAAACCTGCGTGACGCGAGGGAGTCGTACCCATTTCGCTGCGAGGCATACAGCGACGCAAAGCGCAAAATCTTACCGGGCCGGCGGGTAATTGTAACAATTCTTGTTCTGGGGGTAATTCTGGCTGGGGCTGAGAGCGGTAGGGGACGGGTAAATTACGATCTCGAGCGTAACTTCCGGCTATTTCTCCGGCTAAAATCATCATTTCTGCCACTAATTGACGAGATACGGAATTATCGAGTAATTCTATAGTTACTTCATCTTCTTCGTTGACTTTGATCGAAGATTCTGGCATATGAATTTCGATCGAACCGCCACTTCTGCGCCATTGCGATCTTAATTTTGCCCATTTTGCTAGTTCGGCTATTTCCGATTCTGCTTCGATTTTTAAATGTAGCATTTCATCGACATCGTGATAGGTGAGGCGATAGGTTGGTTTAATCGAGGTGGCGTGAATGCTATATTCTTCTACTGCCCCAGTATCGTCTAAAATGACGCTGAAACTCAAAGCCGGACATATTTGACCTTGTACCAAACTCATCGGCCCGGTAGCCAACTCGTGGGGGAACATGGAAATCATTCCCGTAGGTAAATATAGGGTGGTGCTGCGTCGTCTGGCTTCTAAATCTAGTTCGTCTCCTGGGGTAACCAATCTGGTGGGATCGGCGATGTGAATCCAAATTTTGACTTTATTATTATCTAAGTATTCTATACTCAAACCGTCGTCAATTTCTCTGGTACTTTCGTCATCTATGGTATAAGTTTTAAGATGTGTTAAGTCCAAACGCTCGTTGCGATCGGGCGGTGGGGATAAGCGAATTGATTCTGCCACTTCTAATACCTTTTTAGAAAAATTGATTGGATAGGAGCTGCGGCGTAGAAACAGATTTTCGTGCTTTTTCCACCATCCTATATCTACTAGCAATTCAAAAGCACCTTCGGCTGTAGAAGTTCGCTGAATTGTTTCGAGAATTTCTTGAGCTTGACGGGAGTTATTTTCTGGTGTTAGGACGTATTTTTCTAAGGACTCCAATCTAGTCCGATCGCTCGATTCCCAGGCTATTTCTTCTTTTGCTAAGGCTTGCTCCAAGCGTTTAAAAAATCCTTCTTTTTCTTGATTTTTTTGTTCTTCGACTTGAATTTGGTGCTGTATTTCTTGTACCTGGGTTGAGGATCTCGGTTCGTAGAGATTGCCTTTTTTTTTGAAGTATATTTTATCTTCTGAAAGTAGAAGGTGAGCGGCGTAACATAGGGGGGGGCTAGTATCTGAAAATAGTAGCTGGGCCATGTCTGTTGCTGCTACTGCTTCTTTATCTTCTACTAACAGTTCCCAAGCTACTTCTAAGCTGGACGGATCTAGTAATGGTTGTACTTCTTGGAGAAAGCTGGGGATATCTGAGGCTTTATAGGGGCCTCCATCTATTTGGCATTCTATTCTTTGGGGCCGTATTTTATGATACTGCCCGTTTTCGTCTACTGCAATCCAGTCTTTTTTCCCTTCTGGACGTTCGGTAACTGCCAAACGGCGTTCTCCGTGTAGCCTAAATTCGATTAGCGTTCCCTTTTCCACCAGCTTTGCACTTTCAAATTTTACTTATTTTAGTCTATTATCCAGTTTATCTTGCTCGATCGCTTTGTGGTGAGGTTCAAAGAAGAGGTTAGAAAATTCTTTTAAATGATGATACCTCCTCTTGCCTCGTTGTTTTGATTATCCTTCTTTGTTAATAAAAGGTAGTAAAGCTATTGCTCTTGCTCTTTTAATTGCTTTAGTTAAGTCTCTTTGCTGCTTGGAGGTCAAACCTGTGAGTCTTCTGGGCAGAATTTTGCCTCGTTCGGTGATAAATTTTCCGAGCAGTTCTATATCTTTATAGTCGATCGGATCTCCTGGTTTGATTGGCGATAAACGCTTGCGATAGTATGTCATAGTTGCTCTTTTCCTTTTAATTTACGCAAAAATTTTATTTAATTTCTTTGTGGATCGTGTGGGTGTTGCAGTGGGTGCAGAATTTTTTCAATTCTAAGCGTCCGGTAGTATTGCGACGATTTTTGGTGGTCGTATAACGGGATACTCCTCGCGATCGCTTGTTTTGGTTGCTGCGACACTCGGTACATTCTAAGGTAATAATTAGTCTGACACCTTTTTTACTTGCCATAGTTCAAACGGTTATTTTACTTGCTACTCGATTTATACACAAATTATTATTGTCTCATTTTATCTTTGATTTCATCAAGTAGATCTAATAGTCTCAGATCTAAAGAAAATCCGCGATCGCAGGGGATGCTGATAGTTTCGGTAACTCTTTCGTGAAAGGCTTGGCTGTATTCGTTGTCGCCGACTGCGACTAAAAAGTTAGCTAGTAAGGGCAAAATTAGTATTACTGTAGAAATGGCATTGTTAAAGATTAAACTCAAGCCACAGGTGGCTAAATAGGCGGCAAAACCTGCGATACCTTCTCTTTTGCTTAAGGTTAATAAGTCTGGCACTCGAGCGTATCTGAGATCGATTACTTTAATATCCAAGCACCAATTTCCCAAACTTTGACCTTGATTCTTGTCTGTTACTACCACCCGCAACACCCACCAAAATCCCATAAATAATAAGAACTGTAAAAAACCGTTGCCGACGATCGCGCTTAAGAACCAAACAACTAAAAGATCGATTAAAAATGCTCCGGCTCTGCGTTTAATTGGTACTTTGGGATAGTCTCGATAAGGTCGTCTTTCGTCAAACACCTCTTTGTCCTTCTGCGATCTACTTGTTTTTTTTATAGCAATAAAAAGCGACCCCTGTTAGTTATTTTTATCTTTGTAATCGATGTTATTAATTTTTCCAGAGTACAGTATTGGGATAACTTGTAACTGATTGTAATTAAGTAAGTTAAACTTTATTTAAGTATAAAATTTAAAATTAGTTATGTATTTGAGTAAATCAAGTGCGAGTTTAAATAAATTGAAAAGAAGAAAAAAAAATCGTTGGTTGAGAATACTGCGTTATTGGTACGTCCGTATATTACGCTTGCAAGACTCTCCAGAAGCGATCTCTCGGGGTATTGCTTGCGGAGTATTTGCTGGTAGTTTTCCTTTTTTTGGCTTTCAAACTCTCGTCGGAATTGCTCTGGCTATTTTACTTAGGGGTAATAAAATAACGGCAGCAGCAGGTACTTGGATCAGCAATCCTTTTACTTACGTACCAATTTTTGCTTTTAATTATCAAATAGGTTGTCTTTTGCTAAAAAGAGATCCTTCTGCACCTCTGCCGGATTTACAAGCTGTTTCTGATATCGTCGAACTGGCAAAAGATAAAGGATTAATTTTGTTTTCTGGTTCTGCTGTAGTCGGGATAATTTTAGCAGTTTTATTTTATTTTTTGAGCCTTAAAGGGATCTATCGCTGGCGTAAATCTCGTCAGTTTAATTATTATCAAAAAAACTTAGAATATTCTGACAAAACAAACTTAAAAGTCCTCCAAGGTTCTTCTAGCGATCGAGACTGATTTGAATTAAATTTTCGATTTTCTTTAATTTTATATCTCCTGCTAAATAGCCAATTCCTCGATGTAAATGCAATCTAAATTGACTTGCTAAGGTTTCTCGATCCGTTCCCAATCCATCTCGATAACATCTTTGTTTTAAAGCAATTATTAATATATCTGCTAAATTTCCACCAAAGACTTGCCATGTTATTTGAACGTTACTATCTGCTGGAATTGGTATCGGTGAAGGAATACTAGGTTCTGCTAAACTACGACAAAATCCCCAGCGACATAATATATTCCACTGTTCTATTTTTGTTTGTCTTTTTAATTTGATAAGTTGGTCTTTTGCTGTTTGGGAAAGATGAATGCGATCGACTGGTGGTTTCATTTTTTTTAGTAGTTTTACGGCATAATTTTAATTATCTTACCG
Organism: uncultured bacterium; assembly: GCA_964458305.1. GTDB lineage: Bacteria > Cyanobacteriota > Cyanobacteriia > Cyanobacteriales > JASJDA01 > JASJDA01. The sequence continues at coordinate 12,587 of CAYWIH010000142.1, forward strand.
ACTCGGACAACATTATACAATTTGTCTGCATCTTTTCCGAAATAGTTGGATATATAAACTAAAACTGAAAATAAATAATCAAGCGATCGCTCCTACCTTTTCGATCTTTTTATTTTCATTTAAGTTTGTTTTCTCAATTTTTTCTTTTTTGAAATATTTTTTTGACAAGAATCGTTTTTTCTGGTATTCTCATTATGTCAAGTTTTATAGTGGAAATATTATTACTTATCTATAAACACTAATATTCCCATTATGAAGAGTATCTTCTCAAAAAAAAGCAAAAATGTCAAGACCCTAAATTTTTTTGTCGTTTTTTTCGAGTCCTTATTTTTTAATATTTATTTAAGTATAATTATAGTAT
>CAYWIH010000143.1:0-12772 GCA_964458305.1 uncultured bacterium
GGAGGACATTTTAGAGCTTTACAAAATCTCGATCTTTTTTGGAAACAACACGAACATTTTTGGATTACTTTTCGTACTGAAGGAACAGAAATAGCTCTGAAAAACGATCGAGTATATTGGGCCTATAGTCCGACTAACCGAAATATTCCTAATCTAATGCGAAATCTTTATTTAGCTTGGAAAATTATTAGCCAAGAAAGGCCTCAAATGATTCTTTCTACTGGTGCTGGGGTAGCCGTTCCTTTTATTATTGTTGGCAAAATATATAAATGTAAAACGGTTTTTGTCGAATCTTACACTCGAGTTAAAGAGCTTAGTTTATCGGCAAAATTAGCCCTTCCTTTTCTCGATGTTCTCTACGTTCAATGGCGGCAACTCAAAGAAAAATACCCGCAAGCACAATTAATAGAAATTTCGGCTGTCAAATAAAAATAAGGTAAATAGTTATGAAATTAGTTTCTGTTATCGTGCCAACTTACAATGTAGAACAATATATTGCGCGAACTATTAGTTCGGTATTAGCTCAAACTTACTCGAATTTTGAGTTACTAATTATTGATGATGAATCGCCCGATCGCAGTATAGAAATATGCCAGCAATTTAAAGATCCGCGCATCAAAATTATCCGCCAAAAAAATCGTGGTTTAGCAGGGGCAAGAAATACGGGAATTCGTCATGCCAAAGGCGATTATTTAGCATTTTTAGATGCTGACGATTTATGGTTACCTGAAAAATTAGAAAAACACGTTAAACATTTAGAATCTTCTCCCGATGTTGGTGTTAGTTTTAGTCGCTCGGCATTTATAGATACTGAGGATAAAGAATTAGGTATTTATCAGATGCCAAAACTTAAAGAAATTACAGCAGAACATTTACTTTGTCGCAACCCGATCGGCAACGGATCTGCTCCGGTAATTCGCCGCCAAACTTTAAAAGATATTAAATTTAAGGAGAATATTTATGGAAACATAGAAGATTTTTATTTTGACGATCGCTTTCGTCGCTCGGAAGATATTGAATGTTGGATTCGGATCGCAATAAAAACTAACTGGAAAATTGAAGGTATTCCTGAAGCTTTAACTCTATACCGAGTTAATACAGAAGGTCTTTCTGCTAATATTTTTAAACAACTTGATTCTTGGGAAAAAGTAATCGCAAAAACGCGGCAATACGCGCCAGAATTGCTCGATAGATGGGAAAATACAGCCAGAGCTTATCAATTTCGCTATTTAGCTCGCAGAGCGGTTCGTTTGCGAGATGGAAAAACAGCGATCGAATTTATTTTTCGAGCTTTAAAAACCGATTTTTCTATTTTAATACGCGAACCTAGACGGAGTTTTTTAACTTTATTTGCGGCTTGTTTGTTGATAATTTTACCTTTATCGTTTTATTTCAAAATCGAATATTTTGGTTTGCAAGTTACTGGCTTTTTTCAAAAACAACGCATTGCCAAAGAACAATTAATTTAAAGTAAAAAAATGAAACCAAAAATCTGGCATTTAATTGGCGATCGCAGTTTGGGAGGCTGCAATCTAGTCATAGAAGAAATAATAACCTCTCCTTTAAAAAAAGAGTTTGATTTTTCTGTATTTAAAATAGAAGAAGCCAAACAAGAATTAAAAATATATCAGCCAGAGGCGATCGTTTTTCACTATCCTTGTGCTTGGAAATATCTTTACGATTTAATTCAATTAAAACAACGGACTAAATTATATATTTACGACCATCATTATTGTGAATATTTTGAAAAGCAACAAGTAAAACATCTTTTTCGTTTTCGTTTGATGCTGAGAATTTCTTATGCGATCGCCGATCGCATTTTGAGCGTTTCTGAAGGTCAAAAAAAATGGTTGTTAAAACATAAATTAGTCGAGCCAAATAAAGTTCAAGTATTAACCCCAGCCTCTTCAATTGAAAATTTACTTGAAATTTCCCCAAAAAAGAGCCAATCACCCTTAATTTTAGGTGCTTACGGAAGATTCGCACCTCAAAAAGGTTTCGATTTATTATTAGAAGCTTTTCAATTACTGCCACAAGAAAAATATCAATTATATTTAGGCGGTTATGGACAAGAAGAAGCCAAAATAAAACAAATAGCACGAAATTTACCCAACGTTAAATTGCTCGGCAAAATTACAGACGTACCCGCATTTTTAGCCAGTTGCGATGCTGTTATTATTCCTTCTCGATGGGAACCTTGGGGATTAGTTTGTTTAGAAGCTAAAGCAACAGGAAAACCCGTCATAGCCACTGCTGTAGATGGATTATCCGAACAAATAGATTCTTCTTGGGGTATTTTAGTACCCCCCAACGACAAACAACAATTAGCAGCAGCGATCGCCTCTCTTCAAGATCGCAATTTATTGGCTTTGGGTAATGCAGCGAGAGCCTCAGTTGTCAATGCTAAAGATAAATTTCTTAATAATTGGGCAGAAATAAGTCGAGATGGTTTTCAAAAAACAACTTAAAAAAATAGACAGTCAATTTATCCGTAATTTAGGCTGGTTGGGGGGTTCGGGTGCTGTCATTCGTGTTTCGAGATTGGTAGCAACAGTAATATTAGCGCGGTTTCTCACCGACTACGACTATGGTTTAGCAGCGATCGTGCTGACAATTAACGAATTTGTGAGGGTATTCAGTCGCAATGGTATCGGTACTCGTTTAATTCAAACCGATCGCGATAATTTAAAAGAATTAACTCAATCAGCTTACTGTCTCAATTGGCTTATTTTTATTGGACTATTCATAGTACAAATTATAGCAGGATTTGTCGCTGCAGGAATTTATCAAGACGATCGCCTGATTTTACCAATTTGTTTGATGGCTATTAGTTTGTTAATTATTCCTCACGGAATGGTACAAGTCGCTTTAATTCAGCGAGAAAATCGCTTTAAAGTTATTGCCTTAACGGAAATGATTCAGATTTCGACTGACAATATTTTATCGTTAATTTTGGCAATAGCAGGTTTGGGGATGTGGGCGATCGTACTTCCGAAAATTTTCGTCGCTCCCCTTTGGGTTTATATTATCTTGAAAAATCATTCCTGGCGGCCGCAAAGATATTTTACAACAAAAGGTTGGGGTGAATTATTAAGTTTCGGTCGTAATGTTTTGGGAGTAGAATTATTAAATACATTACGCTCTAATTTAGATTATTTAATTGTCGGTCGTTTTTTAAGTATCGAAGCCTTGGGAATGTATTATTTTGCTTTTAATGCGGGTTTGGGAATTAGTTTGGGAGTAATTAATTCAATTAAATCGGCATTATTGCCCCATTTATGCGATGCGCGATCGAATCTCGAACAATTTCAAAAAAGATATTACAGTAGTTTAAAAACGATCGCTTTAATTATTATTCCCTTAGTATTACTTCAATCCAGTCTTGCTTCATTTTATGTGCCGTTAATTTTCGGAGAAAAATGGATACCAGCGATACCAATTTTAATTTTAATTTGTTTGTCGGCAATTCCGAGACCTTTTGCCGATTCTGCTTCTCAACTTCTAATTAGTGTCAATCGACCGCAAATAGATTTAATTTGGAATATCTTATTTACCATTTTATTTACTTTAGCATTATCGATCGGAGTTAACTGGCAAAGTAACGGCGTAGCCGCAGCAGTCTTAATCGTACATTTAATAGCTTTGCCTATCTTTACAATTAGAGCGTCACAATATGTTTTCAAAAGAGTTTTATCTCTATAAAATTTAAATTGTATTGTAAATAACGCGCTTTTTTTTAATATTTTCAAAGTAATTTTCTTGCTAGACGATCGGGATGGTAAAATTTAGCAAAATCTGCAAATAACCCAAACGAGTGTATTCTTTAAAACTGACTCGAAACTTCTGGATAAAAATAGGGGCGATCTCTTGTTTAATAGCATATTTATTTGGCGAAAAAACAGTATCGGCTTTACCCCTTTCTCCAGGCGATCGAATCGAAGTTTCCATCCCAGAAGACAGTTATTTTAGTCGCGCTTACGAAGTAAATCAAAACGGAGAATTAGAAGTTCCTTATTTAGGTAATATTTCTGTTGTTGGATTAGAACCAAAAGAAGCACAAAAAATACTATCTCAAGCACTGATCGATCGAGGCTATTTTTTGCCCCATAGATTATTATTAAGCGTACAAGTATTAAAATGGGCCGCGATACAAGTAACGGTTTCTGGTGCGGTATTCGTTCCCGGAAGAGTATTAATTAACGAACCGAGCGACCCCGAAAAAACCGCTATTTCCCTAGAAGCAAGACAAATTACTGGAGAAAATCCTAACAATCGCTATTTAACCAATGCTATTCGTGCTGCTGGGGGAATTTTACCCACTGCTGACCTCAAAAAAATTACTTTAATTAGAGGAGACAAAAAAATAATAGTCGATCTTTGGGGGGTTTTCACCGGAGAAGCGGTTACAGATCTGGCTTTAGTAGCCGGAGATAGGATTATAGTACCTCAAAGCGATCGAGTGCAACCAGAATTAGTGAGACCTTCCCAAATTACACCACCGGGAATTAAAGTATTCGCATCCAATCTTACAGTTCCAGCCGATAATAACTCAGAAGCAGGAATTAATAACCGCGAAGAAGGAATTAGCTTTCCTTACGGGGCCCGTCTGTCGCAAGCTGCGATCGCCCTTAACTGCGCGGGAGGAACTCAACTAAGTAACGTATCGAGAAGAATAACTTTAATGCGAGTCGATCGAATTAGCGGAAAAACAACAATTGTCGATCGTCGAATCGAACTTTTAATGAGAAACTCTGAAAACGAGGCCGAAAATCCTTTTTTAATGCCTAGAGATGGAGTAGCTTGTTACGATTCTACGGTAACAAATATTAGAGATATTTTTAAAACTTTAGGAGAAATTTTATCTCCAATACTTTTATTCAAACAATTTTAAGCAAGAAGTAGCTTTCTTAGAATTGGTATGACAAATGAATCGGATAATCGAGAATCAAAATCAATTAAAATATGGCGCACGGTTAAATATTTTGCCCTCGGAATTCTTTGCAACGGATCTATTTGGTTTCTTGCTATTTTTTATTTAAAAAATACTCCCCCTACATATACCAGCCAATTAATTTTAAATGTAACTAGTGGCGGCCCGAGAGTAAACGTCAATCTACCTAATATCGGTCAAGCAACTTCTTCTAGTAGTTCTGCTTTTGGCAGTTCTTCAGATCCTCGGGAAAATTACAAACTGATCGGCTTAACTTCCGATGTTTTACAACAATCGGCAGCAGTTTTAGAAATATCAAAAAAGAAATTTGGCGAACCTAAAATTAAAATTATTAATAATACCACTATGATGATGGTAGAAATTGGCGCGCAAGATCCCGAAACAGCTCGAAAAAAAGCACAAATTTTTTATCAAATCCTGACTAGCAAAGTAGAAGAATTGAGAATAGCAGAATTTAAAGAGCGCAATAAAGTAACTCAAACTGCCCTTGAAGAAGCCGAAATAAAATTAACTAAAGCTCAAGAAAAACTGTCGACTTATAAAGTTAATTCTCAATTAAATTCTTCCGAACAAATTAAAATTTTAATTGATAATATCGAAGCTTTGCGAATCGAAAAAGCGCAAACTATCGTCCGTCAGCGACAAATCGATCGCCAACAACAAACACTTGCCAATCTGATCCAAGTTTCTCCTCAAGAAGCAGCAGCAGCTCTAGCTTTGCAAACAGACAGACAATTTCAAGAATACTTACAAGAATATACTAAAGCTACCACTAAATTAAACGCTCTCCAAACCGATCGCGGCCCTAATTATCCCGATGTAGTTGCCACTAAAAGAAAACAAGAAGTCGCTCTGAATGCTTTATTAAAAAGAGGAGCAACTATTATTAATAAACCTCTCAAACAGTTGGATTTAGAACGTTTAGTTTTAGATAATATTAACGGCTCTGGAATTAAAAGAAGCGAATTATTTCAAGAATTAATTAAATTAAATTCCGAAGCGATTGCCTTGGCTACTAAAGCGATCGCCTTAAATCAAGAATTAAGAAATTTAGAGACCAGATTGCTAATTTTAACTCCTCAAGAATCGATTCTCGAAAGCTTACAAAAAGATTTTCAAATTGCCGAAGCTGTTTTTGCTTCTACTTTAACCAAAATCGATTTAAGCAGAAACGACCCTTTCAGTTCTTTTCCTTTAATACAAATAATTGAAGATCCGACTTTACCAGAAGAACCGACCTCGCCAAAACCCAAATTAGTGCTTGCAGGTACTATTTTAGGATCGCTCTTAATAACTGCCGGACTTACTTTAATTTGGTGGCGAGAACTTTTAACTGGAATAATCAAAAAAATTCTGCGAGAAGTATTAGCTTAAACGAAAAAAATGAGTATAAATAAAACCATTCAACCAGAAAACTTTCCCGAAAAAGTAGTGTGGTACGGCATAATTTGGACTTACATTTTTTTTCTGCTCGGAGCTACCTATATTGTCGGTTCTGTTTTATGTTGGATCTTATTTTTTTATTTACTTTTAAAATTGTGGTTGCAAACCGAAGAAACTCCTGAAGCGGAAAAAATATCTGTTCCTTTGATTATTTGGATCTGGGCGATCGGAATGTTGGTGATGGAAGTGGCTTTAATTATGGGTCATTTGGACTATAACTTACCCACATCTCAGATTATCAAATCTTCGATCGGTTGGGCAAAAGGTTGGGCCGCAATGGCTTTATATCCGATGGCTGGCTGTTTAAAAATTAGACCGCAAATTATTTATCGAGCTGTTTGTATTGTCTGCTTGCAAACTCTTTTACTCTCTCCGCTTTTAATTATCGCGCCAATTTTGAATTTACCAGAAATACTCTATATTTCTCCCCTCAAAGTAGTAGGCGGGCCGGGAACGAGTTTTTTTGATGTTTCTTTGTACGAAATTGATTATGACGGACAAATTCGCCAACGTCTTTTTACTCCTTGGGGGCCGGCTTTGGGTTTTTTGGGCAATGTTTATTTTGCTTTGGCTTTGAAGGAAAAAAATAAGAAGTGGCGTTGGTTTGGCATTATTGGTTCGATTTACGTATCTTTGATTTGCAAATCCCGCTTAGCACAAGTTTCTCTGATCTTAACCCCTACTTTTATTTTCTTTCTCTCGAGATTGACTCGTCCTTTTATTTTGATGTTTTTGGGGGCTTGTAGCGTTGCCAGTGGCTTGTTAGCCGTTCCTATTTTAGATGCAATCGATGCTTTTTGGACTAAATTTAAAGCCGCTAGAGCCGATTCTTCGAGGGTTCGCAGGGTACTTAAAGAAATTGCTGGCTATCGCTGGGAAACTGAGGCCCCGATCTGGGGACATGGTGTAATTGAAAGAGGGCCTCATTTGGTCGAATATATGCCGATCGGTTCTCATCATACTTGGTACGGTTTGCTTTTTATTAAAGGAATTGTGGGATTTTATGCTTTACTCGTGCCGATGATTTTAAGTTTTCTGGTACTTTTAGTTAAGGCTCAAAAATATCAGGTAGCTAGAGCGGGTTTAGCCATACTATTCATTCTCTTTTTGTACACTTTTGGCGAAAATTTAGAAATTTTGGTTTATTTGTACTGGCCCGGTTCGATCGTGATGGGTATCGGGTTGACCTATTCTGAGGAGGAAAGCAAATCAAAAAAAATTTCCCTCTAAAACAAGAGGGAGACGATAAAAACTCTAGAAGCAGAAAATAAATAAATAAATATAATTAAAATAAATTTTTCTTAATTTCGATTTAAATCTTAGACTTTATAAAACTTTAAACGTAATTTGCAACGAGATTAATGTTAGTAAGATGGTTAGAATTTGTTGGACTGCTCTCCAAACTAAATAAAAACTCTAACATTTTACTTGCCTCAGCATAATATGCAGCAGGAGAAAATTCGATCGGTATGAGGAAAGGATTGCTAAGAAAAACTTCTAAATCTTCAATCGAAGCAGCGACATTAATTCCTTTTTCTTTTAATGCTTCTGCTAACTCTTGTTGATGGTTGTCGACGTGTTCTCCCAATCTTTCGCTGCGAGGGACTAAAATAAAAGGCTTATTAATCTTAGATAATAAATCGATCGTTCCTTCACCACAATGAGCGATAATCAAACGAGCTTTTTTTACTAATTCTTGAAATTGATGACCGGGGATAACACTAAAGCCTCTAACTTCTGAAGGTAAGATAGTACAAGAGCCGTATTGAACTACTATTTCTTCTTTGTTGGGATTTAAAAAACCTTTTGAAATTAATCGATCTAACCAATTCATGAGGCGATCGAACGGAAATTTTTCAGTACCAACTGTGATTAAAATCATGGCTTTCAATATCTTTTTTAAAGATTTTTTATCGTTATTAATCCGATCGTATTTTTATTTTCAGATAATTGCTTCAGCTAGACAACTCAAATTTATCTGAGTCGATTTGCCGACAATTTTTCAAAAAAACTTGACGATAATTTTTAAAATAAGCTTAATTGCTGATGACTTTTATCTTTGATAGGATTATAATTTTTTCGACAAGTTTTATTCGAGCGATAATAATTCAATCATTATTATTTAGATAGCAAAATTTAATTTCGTCGCAATCAAAAAAGATTTAGCAATAAATTCCGTTATTTTTTTGTTCGAGATATTTACGAGTTTCTTCAGAATAAAAATACCAAGGATAAAGATTGGGCGGATGATTAAACCCATTAAAAATATCTTTGGCGACTTGAGGATTTTCTGCCATTGCTTTTAAAATAATTTTCATACTATTACCAGGTACTAATAAAAAATTAGATAAAAGATTGACATACTGAGAATATTCCCAAAATTCATCAAAAACTTTTTGCATCCACAATTCATCGAAAGATCGATCGCCCCTTTCAATAATTCGACGACTCATTAAATCAGCCATTTTGATAGCATTATTTGCTCCTTGAGCGGCGATCGGATCGTTTAAAATTACTGCATCGCCAATTCCCATAACAATACCACCAGATTTTAAATAACCGATTGGTTTGCGTACTATTGGTGTAATTGCAGTGCAAATCCAAGACAAATTATCGATCGCTTTACTATCTTTAATATTGTCGTAATTCCAAGCAGCAAATTTTTTAATGATTCGTTTAATAGCAGCTAATAACTGTTGAGAATTTTCTGCCTTATTAAATAGTTCGATCGCCACTTTGGGAGCAAATTCGATTGTAATCGCACTAACTATATTGCCATCTTTATTATAAAAAGGAAATTGGAATATCTCTCCTACTTCAGTTATATTTATTGCATTGAACCTATTTGCAAATTTATAATTTGATTGGGTTAAAATTCCGGCTAAATGACGCTGGGGGCGATCGAACTTTGATTTTTGTTTGTCTTTTTCAAATAATTGAGCTAAAGAGCTTTTTGCAATACTTATTACTACTAAATCGTAATTTCGATAGCATTCTTCTAAGTTTTCAAGATTCGTTTTGCGAACGATTAATTCTCCTCCTCTACGTTCAAATTCATCCATCCATGTCGATGACTTTAGTCTGAGATCTATCGCTTTCCAGGGTATTTCCAAGGGAGCAGATATAATTAAATTTATATTTCCTTGAGAATCGCATATTTCATGACAATATTTTTGACAACCGCTAAATTCTTCATCCCAAAAGTTTAATCCTAGCTTTTTTTCTAATTCTAATGCGTCGGGAAATAAAGTTGCTGTTGCGGGTAGTTTGCTATTTAATATCTCTTCTGAAGTTTCCTCGGCATATACTGTTACTGAATATCCAGCATTTACTAAACTAATACCTAAGTATAAACCTGCTTGATTTGCACCAATAATTGCAATTTTTCTCATAGCTAATTTTTCAAGATCTAGATCTTGCTTTATTTATGCTTTACTTAATTAAAGTTTTAATTTGCTTTTTCAAATTTGATTGGATTTTTTTAAAATATCTTTACAAACTTGTCTGGTAATTTTTCCAAATAAATTTATAATTTAGGATTTATTTATTTATTATTTAATAATTTTTAAGGACTTGACAGCGATCGATCCCAAATAAAGATAAAAATGAAGCATTTAAGACAACTTAAATACTTCAAAGACAAATGAGAGGAGATAGTCGTTTAATTGCAAATATATTAAAAATTATTTGTATTAAAAGGAAAGATAATTTCTCAGAATGTCTCGCAAATTAAGTTGCAAAAGTCCTGAGAAATTAAGGCTTCAATACAATTATGGAATCTATTACGCAACTAACTAAGCACTTATTATTTTAGCCCTTTTTAAAAATAATTGTCAATAAGCAAAAAAAAGAATAGTTAGCATGGCTAAATTCAGTTACCAGTGACCGTCAATTTAAAAGTAGTTAAAATCTACTTTTAAATTGGCCTTCTGCCTTCTGCCGATCGAGCCTCTGCCTTCGTTTAATTTAAGAGCGATCGTAAATTCTTCTCGATAGATCCCGTAGTAGATAAAAGAGGGTCTACTGTTGGGGCGATCGAACATGAGTATAAAATCAAAATAAAAGAGAGTCAATTGTGAATTATTACAAAAATTAAACTGGTGCATAAATTGAAAAGCTAAATCGAGAATAAGACTCAGGATAATAAACTCAATAAAAAATTGCTTAAAGAAACTAGATAAGGGTTAAATTATGTTTGAAATTAATATTGTAATAATATTCATGCATAAAAGTGTAAGATTTTGGCGAGTACTTCTTAGATAATTACCTTATAAGCCCTAGATCTACTTAAAGCTGTGTAATAATCAATTAATTGTTTCATTTTTCAACAAAATTGATATAAAATTATTTTAATATTTAGATTAATTCCTTGAAATTACTTTTAGGTTATATATTTTTAGTAAAAAATAAAAAAAAGCGAACTAATCTAATTTGTGGTGTTTGTTATTAAGGTAAAAACTAAATTGAAAAAATAAAAAAAATAAAACAGATGAGCAGAACTAAAAAGATAAATAAATTAATTACTTTGCTGGCTATAACCCTTATAGGAGTTGGCATAGATTTTTGGCGAATTAATGAAGAAAAAAAAGAAAATATCAAATTAATATCGATCGAATTAAACTCCGTTTCAGAAGGGATAAAAAGATGGGATTTAATGAACGTTTTAGCGTTAAAAAATTTATCATCTCAGTCTGATATCATTAGCATGAATCCAAAATTGCAAAGAGGAGTTCTCAAAAGATTAGTAGAAAATTATCCGCAATTCTATCTTGCTTTTACAATGAATCGGGACGGTGTAAATATAGCTCGCAGCGACAATAACAACCCTAAAGATTACAGCAATCGCGAATACTTTCGGCGAATATTATTAGGGGAAAAACTTGTTTATCAAAGTCTAATAGGACGCTCTAACAAGCAACCTACTTTATGTATGGCTGCAGCAATCGAACAAGGAAAAAATTTACTAGGACTTTCAGCTATCTGTAGTAACCTCGAAAGTTTATCTAGAGAAATAGGTTCGTTAAATTTCGGGCGCACTGGTTCGGTATTTTTAGTCGATCGGGATGGAAACTTATTAGCTCATCCTAACTCATCCTATTTAAGAGGAGAAGAACTTAGAGATGTTAGCAAATTTGCACCAGTTAAAAATATGCTCGAAGGACGCTTGGGTGAGTTTATTTATTTTGACGATGAAGGTAAAAAATGGTTTTCTCTAAGTAATAGAATTAATCAAGAGTGGGGAATTGTTATAGTAGCCGAACATTCAGAATTAGTTCCTCGATCGTATTGGCAAATAATAGTTAGTGTTTCTCTAATTATTGGAATATTTTTAATTTTAAAATGGCAATTTGATTTTTCAAAAAATAACTCTCAAGATAATCAAAATAACAAAGATAAATCTACCAATAACTCGCCTCGTTCTGTAAGACCTTCTTCGAGCAATACTAATGTAAGAGTATCGCGATCCTCTCCTCAACCAGAGCGCGGGAAGATTCAAGACAATTCGAGACAATTAAATCACGATAATCAGAAAAATAATCTAGCAAAAATTAGAGAAAATCAAACAATTTTAAAGCGAAAAAAAATAGTTAAAAATCAATCTGATTCGGTCAACGGTCGAGGACGAATTTTGATAGTACACAGCGATCCAAGCAAACAGAAATATTACTCTTCCTTGCTGATTAAATTAGGTTTTATGGTTACGACAGCGTCCGATGGCGAATCTGGATTGAAAACTGCTATTTCTCAACCCTTCGATATGATAATAACTAATTTATTTTTAGCTCGATTAAGCGGGAAAGTAATGGTCAAACAACTCAGAAGTATTCAGTTTTATTCAAAAACTCCAATCATCGGCATTTTGAGTAATTATAAGTTATTAGAAAAGCCAGATATTTTAGATATTTTTGATGATTGTCTTGAAGAACCGATCTGTAAAGAAAAATTAATGCTGGTTCTGCAAAAATATTTGAATTCAGCCAGTAATTCAGAGCGAGTAATTCAATTTCCCCAACAAAAGATCAAAAAAATTAATTAGTGTTGGCAGAAAAATGTCGAGGGTTTATCAGCCTTTCCGAGAGAAGACCCGCTCGTCCCGTGAGGGATGAATCGAGGTCAACATTTCAAAATTAAGTGGGACTATCTTGGTCTTGAACGTATTTTTTAAGTTGTTCAATAGTCACACCACCACAACTAGCAACGAAATAAGAACCAGTCCAAAATACTCTATTGCTTGCTCCGTCCTTACGCCGAGGAGACCTCGGCGCGGGCGGTGCGCTTTTCCAGTAGGTTTTAGATAAGTAATCCTCATATTCCCGCCACAGAGTTTTTGATGTTGTAGATTTTAAATTAGCCACTAAATTACTTAAAAGTTTGTGA
>CAYWIH010000144.1:0-11312 GCA_964458305.1 uncultured bacterium
CTTAAAAGATTCCGTCAATCTGTTTTAGCTGCTGCTTGTTCGGGGCGTTTAACTGCTGATTGGCGCGAAAATAACTGCGATCTAGAATGGGAAGATAAAACTCTTATTGATTTAATTAAAAGTAAACCAAGAAATGGATTTTCTGCGAAATTAGTAGATTTAGTAGATTATGAAACATCAACCAAAATTTTAACTCTAACAGCAACAACATCGGGAAAATTTAAGGGAGAATATTTTAAATATTTAGAGCGAAAAATTGAGTTATATTCTCATGTATGGCTTCATCCGAAAGATATTTTGATTCAAAGAGGTAATACTCTAGAGTATGTTGGCGTATCAGCTATTTACGAGGGATTGCCATATCACTTTATTTATCCCGATCTAATGATGAAAATTCAAGTTATCGAGGAGATAGCAAATTATCAGTTCATTTATTATGCTTTATCAAATATAAATACTCGAAACTATTTTAGAAATAATGCAACTGGTACGGCAGGTAATATGCCAAAAATCAATCAAAAAGTAGTAATGAATACGCCCATTAAATTACCTCCTCTAGAAGAACAAAAAGAAATAGTTAGGAGAGTAGAAGCATTATTTGAAAAGTGCGAATCAATAGAAAAACGCTATCAAAAAGCAAGAAAATATACAGATAAACTCACCCAATCGATATTAGCAAAAGCTTTCCGAGGGGAATTAGTCCCCCAAGATCCTAACGACGAACCAGCAGAGATATTATTAGAAAAAATTAGATCGGAAAAAGCAGAACAGGAGAAAAAAACTAAAGCCAAAAAGAAAACTAAACGCAAAACTATAAGCACTAAAAAACGGAGTCAGACAAAACCCCGTCAATTAGAAATACCCGATCTGAATTAGAGGCTTTTAATACCTCGATCGCCCTCGATCGAAAATCCGACACCGTACCTTTAACCGCTCGATAGCTTAATGCTTCGATAATCTCCTTAAACAAGTCCTTTGCAGTACATTTAGCAGGAGGCATAATATAAACTACTGGTACGTTAGGAGTTTGATAGCCTTTTTGAGTGGGCTTATTTCTGAGGGTATAAGATTCGCAAGCAACTGTTTTACCAGTGCGAGACTCGCCCACAATCCGACAAGATTGCCTCGCTTTACGTTTTTCATCTAACCAGTTGTAAGTTCAAAAATTAACTGTCGTCAGTAATATACTAATAGAAATATTTAATTGGCGACAATATTTATTCTACTAAATGATTTTCTAAAGCAAAACGGATCAATTCGACTCGATTGCTAGTTTCAGTCTTTCTGAGCAAGCTACTGACATATTTTTCGATAGTTTTATGACTTAAATGCAGTTCGCCGCCAATATCGATGTTAGAAAGCCCTGTAGAAAGTAATTCTAACACTTGTTGTTCGCGCTGAGTAAAATCAAAAGAGACTTGTTTGAGATGGCGAGATGATTTAGTACGATCGTTTTGTTGAGAAAACTCCCATTCAGAGCGGACGATCTGCGATCGCTCTAAAAGATTGCGAATTATTGCTGCCAATTCTTCCATTTCAAAAGGTTTGGGTAAATATAAATCGCATCCTACTTGATAGCCCCTGATTCGTTCGTGAGTGCTTCTTCGTTCGGTTAAAAATATTACGGGTAAAAGGCGAAATTCCGGTCGCTGTCTAACTTGTCGTACCAAGTCGTAGCCATCAACCAGGGGCATTTTAATATCTGAAATAAGTAAGTGAGGTCGATATGATTCTAGCAGCGAAAGGGCTTGTTGACCGTTTTTAGCGGTAATGACTGAGTAACCAGACATTTCTAGATAGTCGCTGACAGCTAAACGTATTCCCGGATCGTCATCAGCAATCAGAATTAATAAGGGCATAACCGATCGAATGGTATATTTTTCCCAACTCCATTAATTCATCTTAATACCTTCAAAGCTTCTCAATCTTTGCGATCGAAACTCCTCCCACCAAAGTAAGATCTTTTTAAATTTTAAGCTGCTGAAAGCGATCGATTTAATTTTGCTTTAGCTGCATCTAGATCGTAAGGAAAAGGACGTTTTAAAGGTCGATAGTCTTTTTCGTGAACTGGCCCGTGACGCAATACTGCATTGACCATTACGCAGGGTTCTGTCCCAATATTAATCGCTCCGTGGGGAATTCCGGGAGGAATTTCTACTACTTGGGGATAATTGTCGTTCAAGGGAATGTATTCGTATTTTCTATTTTGCAGAATTACTAAGATAAATTGTCCTTTGACTACTAGTAATTGGTCTGTCTGAAAATGATGAACGAATAATTCATCTATCGTTCCTGGTGCTATTTGCACTAACATCGTTTCGTCACTCGATTGGGGGGTATAAAACTGAGCCATCCCCGAATGTATCGATTCTAGCGGACGAATCGAAACTTGTTTGATTAATCCCATGGTAAGTTCTTCTTTCGATCTGCGTACAATTTCTATTTTAATCTTTATTTTTTAAGAATTGTTTCAATACATTTTTTTTATTCCTAAAGTATGATAATCGGTATTTTTTTTTACTAAAGTGCGACAAAAATAGAAATCGAAGTATTTCAGAGAATACGGAACTGATATTAAATAGCTCGAGCCGTCCAATTACCCCAGACAGCCAAAGTTATACCCGGCCTTTGAATGTTAACAAACATAGTTTTTCCGTCAGGAGAAAAACAAACCCCAGCGAATTCGCTATTATTAAGAGCATTACGAGCGAATTTATAACATTGCCCTTCAGCATTAACACCAACTAAAAATTGTTCGCCCCAACCATCTTCGCACATCATTAAATCGCCAAAAGGTGACATAGTTAAATTATCGGGATAGTCTAAAACGTTAATGCCAGGAGATTCGACAAACAATTGTAAAGTTTGGGCGATCGGATCGAAGCGAAAGACTTGGCCTCTACCAGCTTTACCCCCGCTAGTACAAGTCCAATAAATCTCGCCGTTACCGTAACAAATACCTTCACCCCGTTTAAAGATAGCAGCCCCTTTAGATTGTGCTTCGTAACGTAAAGTATCCCGTTGAGGATCGACATCTTCAAGTTGTATCCATTCAACTGGCATGGTATCGCCGAGGGCAAGATTGATGCTAGTATTTGTTTTGGGCATATTTTTAATTACCAAAGCATCTAAAAAACCTCCTGCTTGTAAATCGCCCGGCTGTTTGGGTCGAAAACGATAAATACAACTATCGTCGCGATCTTCTGTTTGATAGACATATCCAGTAACCGGATCTACTGCGATCGCCTCGTGATTGAAACGTCCCATTGCTTTTAAAGGTACTGGATCTACTAAGCCGCCAACTGCGGGAACTTCAAAATTATAACCGTGTTTGAGTGCAACTTTTTGAGAATCGGGAGTCGATACATCTTCTTCGCAACTGATCCAAGATCCCCAAGGAGTAGATCCGCCAGCACAATTGCGAATAGTGCCGGCTAGAGAGACGTAATCTTTAATTAGGCTGCGATCTTTATTATCTATAATTAGGGTAGTCGTACCGCCCCTACAGAGTCGATCGTATTTTTTGTTATCGGGTGCGTTAACAGGATTGGGTTGGTTGGGACTAATTTCGTGATTGCGAACGACGATCGTGGTGTTATTCGGCCCTCTAAAAGCAGCCATACCGTCGTGATCTTGAGGAACGAGATTCCCATCACTCATTTTATCTCCGGTGCGGGAAAAAGCGCGATATTGAAATCCTGCGGGTAAATCTAATATACCTTGAGGATCTCTTGTCAGGTTGCCAAAACCTTCGCTTGAGATTGTTTTACCTGCTTTAACGTTGGCGTAAAGATTTTTAAGGGGAGAAGCTAAAACTACTGTAGCAGCAGAAGCACCAGCTAAGGTTAAAAAATTACGTCGCGAAAAAGACATATTATCCTCTTTTTAGTTGAATTTATCTAATTTCTTCGTAACAATCCTAATCTTGTCGTTCCTACTTCCTTTGCTTCACCAATATATATCAAACCACATTCTGTTAAGACGCAGAGCGATCTACTTAGTTCCGAATCATGTTAACTTTTTTTCAGAATCAATATGTGCTTGAATATTTCAGTACCTTTTGCTCTCCTACCTTCTTCAAAGATTAATTTTAATTTCGCCGCTTTTTTTTGTTTAGAACATATCGTATTTAATCTTTATGGATGATGCTGGGATTAGCTACTGGATTGCTCAAAGATTCAGTCATATAGTATTTGCTGTATTTAATTTTGTTGCCAATTATTTGTAAAATTGTTAAACCGATCGAACAGCAAACAACTTGACAGAATATGCGTGATTTTAACCAATTCAGTTTAGATTTAGAATACATAATTTAGTACTATCGATGGATATTTTTTCTTAAGCGATTTTTAGAGATGCTACCTGTTTGGCAATTTTTTCTCTGTTAGTTAAATTTGATTGAAAAATTTGAGAAACTCTGCGATCGGTTGCAAAAATTGCATGCTTTAAATTGACGTTTCTAAAATCGATATCGCTAACATAGGTGTCAATAAAATTGGTATGAGTTAACTGAGCGCGATCTAAACAAGAATTAATCAAGTAAGCTCCTCTCATGTTTGCTTCAGTTAAATTAGCTGCAATTAATCTAGCTTCAATTAAATAGCAACCAGAAAGATTTGCTCTAATCAAATAAGCATTACTTAAATCTACACTACTAAGATCTGCTTCAATTAAATTGATATCTGTAAGATTTGCACCCCTTAAATCCGCATTACTTAAATTAGCTCGATATAGATTCGCACCACTTAGATCGACGTTACTTAAATTTGTATTAGATAAATTAGTTTCGCTAAGATTAGCTCCACTTAAGTTGAAACAACTAAGATCGATTCCCGATAAATCTGCTCCATTTAAATTGATTTGGGATAGATCGATTCCGATACTTGGAATATTCACTAATGAAGTATATAATTTTTTAGAAAATTTTGAACTTAATTGATTCATCGTTATTAATAATTTACGTGTTTTTACTGAATTCTTTTGAGTGATTTGTAAAATTTTTACTTTTTATCACTGTAATTAATAAAATTTTATTTAGAAGTAATTTAGATCGTGTTTTTTTGTGAATTCGATCGCAATTTATCGTTCTTATATTTAAGAGAAAATTGATAAAAATGTTCCCATTAGTATAATTCTTAATATAAAAATTATACAACAATTGTTTCGATCGAAAAAATAAGAATTCAAGTTTCTAATCAAACAATTTTAATCGCTTTTTTGGCAAAAAATACTTAAGTATTATTTTTTTATTTGAAAATAGTTAATTTTCTTTAAAAATATAAATTTATATAAATGCTGAAAGATCGAGCTACAGATACTTGCAAACAATAATCGAGAAGAATAACTTTGCTCTATTGCACTGTTTCTTTTGGCTGCGATCTAAAATATTTTCAGTTTTCAATAATTAAAGCGACGGTAAATTATCAAAATGGTGATTTATTCGATCGAAACAGAAGTAGCTAAAAATACTCCTATTTCAAGCTTCTGACTTCCCCGCACCCTACCTATGTTTTGTTGCAGCGAACTTTTGCGATATTATCGATCGAACGTGGAGAACTTTTTGATTGGTTTTGAATTGAATTTATATTACAACTTCAGAGCCGATCGTTACTCGCTAACTTTCGGTTGATTCGTTCCTAAAGCAATAATTTTTGTATTTATTTTGAGCCAATATTTGTATTTAGATATCGCATTCAGAAAGAGATTCGATAAGATCTGCTGGGTTATCTATTCCGATAACTTCGCCAATAATTTTCCCGAAAACATCGTTTAAAGTAGAATCGTCGTCAATATCTTTTGCTAAGCGATCGATATTTTTAGTGGTTTCTCTAATTCGATCGAAGCGATCTTTACCTAGTTCTCCTCTCAATATACTGAGATCTCCCAAAACTGAAAAGATATCTTGTTGGATTTCTTTTAACTCACCGATCGAAGAATTACCATTAATTTTTTCTAATTGTTGTGCTGCTGTTTTGACTTCACCGAGATCTTGACATAAATTAGAGCGCGATCGAGATAAAGCGAGATCCGCAAATGCGAAGGTGATAGTAGCTGATGTTACTACCAAACAGGATAATAATTTTATTTGTTTCATATTGGCTAATATTATTGAGGTTTGTTTAGATTTTATCTCTTATCCGACTCTGAAAATCAAAAAATAGTTCCCTTAAGATACTATTTGTAAATAAAAAATTAAGGGATACAGTCAAGATCTTATTGGTTTGCAAAGATACTAATTGAGCTTGAAGCAATTCGATCGGGTCGGTAAGATTTAGAAAAATAATTTTTAACTTTATATGATAGCTCGACAAGTAAATACAGATCGACTCAAGTTAGCATTTGAAAAAATGTTAGATGCTTATCAAACAGGTAAAGACGATCGAGTTCAATTAGACTTAAGTAGTTTTGAAGCTTTGTACCTTAAATTTCTCGACGAAACAAATATTAAAAATCGCAGCCAATTATATCTAGGAACAACTTTAATTAAAGAAATCGCTGATTCTTACACAATAAGTTCTGCTCGAAAAGTCAATTAAATTCGCTCTATAAAATCGATATAACTTTTCCTTAAACTTATATCAATTTAATGAGTATAAAATCTCAAAGTTGGGATTTTACACTCATTTTGTTTAAAAATCTAAAGCTAGTTATTTTCAGGCAAATTTCTAGGGGGTATTTCTCTGCCTCGAGTAAAAGATAGTTCTAATTTACCCAAACCGTACCAAATGCCTGCTAATAGTAAAGTTGCGATCGCTTCTATTGCTACATAAACAAAATCTTCTCCTGAAAATAAGATTAATAAAGGAGAAAGACTCCAGCCAGTAACTGCAACTATGCCAACGATCGATCTGATAGTTTTAATGTTAGCTAAAGCTTGGCTGCAACTAGAACATTTTTTGGTATGTGAATTATATCGATCTAAAAGTTGTTCGGTACTTGATAATGTTGGCAAACTTTGTCCGGGAAAAGGATCTGCTTGATAGTTATTAAACCAATTACGATACTCAAAAACGTAAAGATCTGCCTTGGTTGGTAAATAAAATGCTTTAGTAAAATTTTCTCTGCCTCCTTTTGCTTCTAAATATCTTTCTTGATAGTGAAGAAAAATTTGGTCGTCTTCTAAAATTGCATTGTTTCTAATGTGAGAATACCAACGAGGCGTTAGTTTAATCAAAGTGCTGGGAATCTTGGAATTAAATTTAAAAGGAAAACGAGCAAACAAACGACATTCTCCCTTACGAATTGGCGTAGCATATACAACAGTAAGAGTTCTGCCAAATTGCTTGGCGGTTAAGTCGTGATACATCATTCTCCCTTACGAATTGGCGTAGCATATACAACAGTAAGAGTTCTGCCAAATTGCTTGGCGGTTAAGTCGTGATACATCAAAGATGGTGCGACAAAAGCAGTATCTTGACTTCCTAAAGTTCCTTTTCTAGGCCCCTCTTCCCAAATACCTTGAAACCCATTTTTGCCCGATTCTAATATTTTTAATTCTACTGGAGAAACACTGGCACGATTGCCTACACTTTTGTGATGGGTGTACGGTACGTGAGAAGAGTCGATGACATTTTCTAGTAAAGTAGCAGCATCGTAAGGTAAATCTCTAAAAGTGTTTGCTACTACCCAATCTTCTCGATTTTCTTCAATTGCTGGGACGATCGGAACTGGTGTTTGTTCGGCATATTCTTTCGAACCAGGATAAACAAATAATAACTCCTGGCAGACTCGAGTTGGCATCGATTTAACGCAAGCACGCTGAGAAGTTTCTGCTTTTGTACCTTCTGGTTGTTGAGGGATAACTTCGCAATTTCCCGATTCTGAAAATGCCCAACCGTGATAAGGACATTCTAACCATCCTGCTTCGTTAATTCGGCCTTGAGAAAGAGGGGCCAAACGATGAGGACATTTATCCTCGAATGCTTGCCAAGAATTTGTCTTTTGCGACCACCAAATTACGATATCTTGTGCTAATAAAGTAAAAGTATTGGGAGTTTGGCGATCGAGATCTTCAATGTAAAAAACTGGATACCATGCTTCAAAGGGGTCGAAAGTTCTAGGATCGGGGCCGCCCGGGTTTAAAGTTTCTTTTGTTTGCAGTTTAGAATTCATACAAGGTTTCTTGTCAAGACTTTTTAATATAATTTAACTTAGTCTGGGAATTCTCTGCTTTAGAGGACGATCGATCTCCAAAAAAAATAGCTGAAAAATTAGCAACACCTCTACCAATCTCTCAGCTTATTTTGTCAATTAGCTAAAATTTGTCTTTCATGATGGACGATCTTTGTCTGTTTCGACTTCTTGTTTTCTATTTAAGTCTTTTGAAAGTATATTTGCTGACGTTGCTTTTAAAGAATTAGTTCTGTTTCTTACCCACAAAGGTAATACGGTCTGATTTAAATTATTCATGTAATTTTCCCGACTAGATCCTTATATCTTTGATTTAACAAACTTATTTAAATTTTAGCAACAATTATGTTGTTTTTGTTTTTTTATTACGGAACTGTAAAAAAAATTAATAGCTCCTACGTAGGAGAAGTTAGGCAACGCGGGGAATACAGGGAACTCAGAAGTCAGAACTCAGGGGTCAGGGGTCAGAACTCAGAGGTCAGAGGTCAGGGGTCAGGGGTCAGAAGTCGGAATTTGGATCGAGATCGTAATTAACGAGTCTTGAGAATAAGTCGATCGAAATAATATATATTGAATAAGCAAAAACTCAGAAAAAATAAATTTAAATAATGGCAGGAAGCGAAGTAAAAGCAGATCTGTGGATAAACGAGTATATCACGCCCTGGGATATATACGCTCATGGAATTACAAAAATATTAGATTATAAAAAAACAGCATATCAAGAGATGTATATCGTCGAGACGGGAGCATATGGAAAAGGATTAGTTCTCGATGGAAAATGGCAATCTTGTACTGGAGATGAATTTATTTATCACGAAGCATTAGTCCATCCTGCGGCGATCGCCCACAAAAAGCCCAAAAATGTCTTAGTTTTAGGGGGAGGAGAAGGGGCGACAATTAGAGAAGTATTACGGTGGAATAGCGTCGAAAAAGTGATGATGGTAGATATAGATGGGGAAGTGGTAGAATCTTGTCGCAAATATCTGCCGGAAATGCATCAAAATGCTTTTGAAGATCCGCGAGTAGAATTAGTTATTGCCGACGCATTAAAAGTATTAGAAAAAACTCAAATAAAATGGGATATTATTATTTCTGACCTCAGCGATCCGATCGAAGAAGGGCCGTCATTTCAATTATTTACTAAAGAGTATTTTACTCAATTAGAAAAAGTATTAAATTCCGATGGATATGTAGTAATTCAAGCGGGGCCAGTTTCTCCGGTAGATATAACATTACACGCTCGTTTAGTTAATACTTTAAAAGCTGTTTTTCCTAACGTTATTTCTTATACTGCTTATACACCTTCTTATCCTGCACCTTGGGGTTTTGCTTTAGCAACGAAACAAGATCTTATTACTAGACCAGATCCAGAAGCAATCGATCGCATTTTATTAGAAAATACTACGGGCGGTTTCCGTTCGATCGATGGAATTACTTTATTAGGCTTATTACAAACTCCTAAATACATTCGCGAGGCGATCGCAGCTGAAACTGAAGTTTATACCCTCGAAAAACCGCCTAAATTTTTTGGTAAAGGTTCTTCTTTTTAATGTGAGATCTCCGAACCTATCTTTATACTTGTATAAAATTCAAAAAGAAATAAAAGTCGATCGAGTTTAATTTTTTTTAGTTCGATCGACGATCTGAAATTAGTTTGAGAAACAGAATTTTTAAACCCAAAGAGCGTGAAAACCGTAAGGTACTCTTTGAGGAATAATAACTCGAGCTAAAACGGCATTTTCAAATTTTTTAGCATCGATAATAATTAACTCAGAAGTTTGCTCTTTTTCGTCGCAAACGAAAGTTAATAAATAACCATCATCTTCAGAAACAGCATCGACTTTAGGGGCGAAAACAGCCTCGCCACCATAACAATTTTCTGCAAATTTGTGTACTTGAACTCGATCGCTTTGAAAATCGTATTTGATAATTCCTTCGAACAATGCTGTCTGAGTGGGTGCGAAAATACCAGCGTAACCGTAACGATTTTTACGTCCTATAAATGCTTCGTTAATTCTCGGAAATTCACAAGGAATTTCGCTCAATCTTGCTTCGGATACTTCTTTTGTTTTTAAATTAAAACGCCAACGATGCAGTCTGGGAATATTAGCTTCTGGATCTGGAGTCTTATCTAAAGAAGATATTGCTTCGCTAGAATCCGATCGACAAGCGATTAATACTACTTCATCACCATCTTCATAAGCATTCATGGTATGGAAAATGTAGCAAGCAGGACTTTCAAACCAAATTATATCCTTATTGCTGCCGTGTCTGGGCATGATGCCGAAACGACTGGGGCGATCGGACTCAAACATTAAAATTGGTTGTCCTTTTTCTGCCCTTTCTACTCTGAAAGTGTAAGGCAGATCCATAAAAATAGTGTAATTTTGAGTAATCGCAAAATCGTGCATAATTACTCCTACTGGAATTTCGATCGCTTCGGTTTTGACAATATTTCCAGCAGCAGAAACGATACCGTATTTAACAAAAGGTGGCTGTACTAAAGAGTAGCCAAAAAAGATCTTTTCTTGGGTTTCTGGATCGATTTTTGGATGAGCTGTAAAAGGAAAATCTAATTTACCATCGTAATTTTTCGGCCCGATCGTGGCTAAAGTTGGCAGTTCGATCGCGTGGGGTTCTCCTCCTTCCCAAAGTGCTAATAATTCCCCTGCATGGGCTATTAAAGCGGTGTTAGCGGTGTTTTTAGTCGGGCCGTGGGGTAAATCCATTTGCGGGGGTTCTAAAAGTCCGCTCCAAATTGCTTTATTGGCTTCGTTTTCGATTTTCCATCCAGTAGTTCGAACGTAACGATTGCGATAAGATGCAATTCCAGCTTCAATTTTTACTGCGTGTATCATCCCATCCCCATCGAACCAATGATACTCGCCGATCGGCATAAATTGAGGATTGGGGCCGTTACGGAGGAACATTCCTTTTAGATCTGCGGGAATTTCTCCGATTACTTCTAAATTCTGGGCTTCGATTTCTCCATCGACTGGTGCAAAATTGCCTTCTAAATAGGGATTTACTTTTGTTGTACTCACGATCGCTAGCTTTTTGTTATTTTTACAAAAATATGTTAACTTTTTTTTAATTTTTTTGTTTGAGTTTAATAGCAATCATCAAAAATACCCGAACGTTTAAAGATTTATTGAGTGGAAAATACTGTTTCTAAAATTTTT
>CAYWIH010000144.1:11412-12720 GCA_964458305.1 uncultured bacterium
CGGTCTATTTATGATATAAATTACCTGGAAGTTGAATAAAACAATTTAGAGGTTATTACCGCTCTAAAAGTATTTTATTTGACAGGTTTCAAATCGATCGAACTATTAACTGTGTCTTGGATTACACCGATTAATTGTTTCGAGAATTAAATAGCTCAAAAAATTGAGATCGATCGGGAAGAAAAAACCTAGAAATAGAGATTCTAGGCCGGGGTTATTTGTGTATATTTTTAAATTTTGTTTGTGTCAATTATAGAACCGAGAGAAATATATGGCAATGAAAAAATCGCAGAAAAAACGCCGTAAAATAGCTTTGCGCCCCTTATTAGGTGCAATTTTATTGGCAGGTGGTCTATTTCGATTAGCAGTGCCAACATTTGGTATTACTGCTGCAGGACAGCAAATTGATAACACTGCAACAGCACAATACGAAGACGATAACAACAATACGATCGACGCTACTTCAAATACTGTAAGCATCACCGTAGCTGAGGTTGCGGGTATTACAGTAGTACCTGCTGGTGTTAACGATCTTAACGGCGGTTCGATCAACACTAACGATATTGTTGGATATCAATTTACCGTCACCAACACTGGTAACGATACGACAAGATTTTTCTTACCAGGTTCGGATAACGTAACTATTCCTACCGCAAACGCTAACTTTGATTTTACTGGTGCAAATAATACACCTCCACCAACTGGAACGGTTCAAGTTATTGCAGTTAATGGTGTGCCACTGGGTACTCCGGTAGACGTTCCTGTTACTGGTGCGACAACAGATATTTTAACTGGGGTACAAGATGACTTTAACCCGGGCGATAATTTAACGGTACGAGTGAACGTTAAAGTCACTGAAACTGCAGCAACAGCACCAATTACAGTTCGCTACGGGGATACCCCACCTAACGACAACACCGCTCCAACTCAAAACCAACCTTCTACTGGTTTAGCAGCAGACGTTCGGACTGTAGACGTTCCCGATGGCGCAGGAAACCCGAACGAAGTTAATGGCATTCCTGCTAACGGCGAAAGAGAAGCTGCAGCAGTTCAAACCGAACAATTAAACACCGTAGCTAACAACCTGGCTTTAGCAAGATTAGAAAAAGTTGCTAGCAACGTTAACAATAGCGGTACAGATACTACAGCTCAAGACGACGTAATTACTTACGATTTAACCTTAAATGTAGAATCTACCGATCCTTCAGGTACTTTTACTCCCAGCAATTTAACCGGTACTCAAGTTCAGGTAACAGATCTTGGTGGAACTAGCGTTAGAACTGCTATTTTAGTTTCTGACGTAATTCC
>CAYWIH010000145.1:0-12435 GCA_964458305.1 uncultured bacterium
GTTATGGTTGGCAAAAAGATGGAAATGGAACGAGCCAAATAAGAAAATATTTAGGCTTAGAAAAAATTAAAGATAAAAAATCTCAAACTCCAGAATCTCACGCAGTGGACGGCGTAACTTTAGCCTCTTCTCAATTTGTACGTTATCAAAGATTCGAGACAATAAGAGAACATGGACATCATTGGGTTGGAGAAGTAAGAATAACTGATAGTATTTTCAGGGTTATAACTCGTCCAGCTTATTTTCGCCGCGCCCTTCATTTTGATAATGCCTCACCTGGTGGAGCGAGAAAACGCAAAGGAGGAACAGTAACACCTTTTAATTATCGCGCTGGTGATAAGGTAATTGTTAATAGTAAAGGCAGAACTTTTACTGGCTGGGTAGGCGGTTTTACTAACACCAATAAATCTAAAAAAATCAGCGTTTATGACCATAACTGGAAACGCTTGATACAAGCAGGACTTAAACAAGTCAAACTCGTTCGTAGGTCTAACAAATTATGTGTAGTCTGACGGCGGATAAATCCGCTCTTGTTTTTCCCCTCTGGTTTAAAAACACGGGGATTCCAAACTTTTGTCAACATCTTGAGAATCGCAAGCGGAGATCTAAATTTTGGGAAACGTAGAATTACGCAGTTACGTCTATTTAGATAGCTTGCAACCCCAACACGCAGCTTATATCGGCACTGTAGCCCTCGGATTTTTACCTTTACCCGGAGATGCTTCTTTATGGATCGAAATATCTCCAGGTATTGAAATCAACCGCATTACTGATGTTGCCCTCAAATCGGCCATGGTTCGGCCCGGAGTCTTATTCGTCGAAAGACTTTACGGTCTGCTCGAGGTTCATTCTCACAAGCAAGGAGAAACCAAAGCAGCAGGTAGAGCAATTTTAGCAGCCCTCGGAGTCAGTCGAAGTGAATGTCTCAAACCCCAGGTCATTTCCAGTCAAATTATCCGTAATATCGACTCCCACCAAGCACAGCTTATCAATCGCAACCGTCGCGGACAATTAATTTTAGGGGGCCAAACTCTTTACGTTTTAGAAGTTCAACCAGCCGCTTACGCTGCTTTAGCTGCCAACGAAGCCGAAAAATACGCTTTAATTAATATTTTACAAGTTCAAGCTGTCGGCAGTTTCGGAAGGCTTTATTTAGGGGGAGAAGAACGAGATATAATAGCAGGATCGCAAGCAGCACTAGCAGCAATTGAAAATGTCGCCGGCCGCGAAAATTTTAGCAGTGGGAAGAAAGAGTAAGCACGATGGTTAAAATAGTCAGTCGCAAATCTTTAGGTCGCCAAAAAGTTTACGATCTTGGTGTAGTAAAAGACCACAATTTTTTATTGGCAAACGGCTCGATCGCTTCTAATTGTTTTAATAAATCTCATTCTACTGCTTATGCTTATGTTACCTACCAAACAGCTTATTTAAAAGCTAATTATCCGGTAGAGTATATGGCCGCTTTGCTCGGTGCTAATAGCGGCAACAAAGAAAAAGTCGAAAAATACCGCGAAAACTGTCAAAAAATGGGGATCGAGGTACTTCCTCCCGACATTAATCGCTCTCAAAGAGATTTTTTACCGATCGACAAACAAATACTTTTCGGACTCTCGGCAATTCCCAATTTGGGCGAAGGGGCGATCGATAATATTTTACAAGCTAGAGAATCTTCTCATTTTCAATCTTTTTCCGATTTTTGCGATCGCATCGATCTCAGAATTGTTAATACTCGCGCTCTAGAAACTTTAATTTATTCCGGTGCTTTCGATATCGTTAATCCCAATCGCAAACAGTTAATTAAATCCTTAGAAGATGCGATCGCTTGGGCCCAAAGTCGCGCTAAAGATAAAGCAAGCGGTCAATTAAATATTTTCGATTTAGAACCCACTGAAATAACCCCAAAAGAAACAGTTTTTGAAAATTCTCCTTTAATTAAGGGTATCGAAGATTATTCAGCTCAAGAAAAACTAAAATTAGAAAAAGAACATCTCGGTTTTTATGTTTCCGCACATCCTTTGACATCCATTCACCGCATTACTCAGCAAATTATCTCCCCAATAAATTTAAACGAAGCCGAAGATTATGTTAGAAAAAAAATCACCGCAGTTGTAATGTTAAATTCGGTCAAAAAACATAAGGATAAAAAAGATAAAGATATGGCTTTTATCCAAATGGAAGATATAACCGCTCAGCTCGATGGCGTGATATTTTCTAGCGTTTACGAACGAATTCAATCGGCAATAGATCTAGATTCTCGCGTAATTATTTGGGGTAAAGTAGATAAAAATAAACGAGACGATCGGCTTCAAATAATCGTTGACGATGCTATTACCATAGATTCTATGAATGTTATTCTCATAGATATCCCCTTTCAAGCAGCTAACGATCCTACAACTCAAAAACGATTGCAAGCTATTTTACAAGCCAATCAATCCGATAAAAATAAACTCAAATTACCAGTAATTGTTAATATTTTAGATCGAGAAATTCGCCATTCAATTCGCTTGGGAGAAAAATATTGGGTAGAAGACGCAAATGCTGCGATCGATTCTTTAACTGATGCTAAATTTCACGCCCATATTCACCCCTTAATCTCTGCAAATTAAATAAAAAGTAGAGACATCAAAGCAAAAGTCCCTACCGCAATAGATTTATTTTCAAAGTCAAATTTAAGGAGAAATTTTATTAGCAGAATCGATTAAATCGATTTCAGTTTGAGTAACTTCTCTCCGACAGGAACAACAATACCAATAAAGGCTTTGATTTTTAATATGACGCAAAAGCTTACCCCGACAAAAAGAGCAAGATAAAGAACTCATTTTAATTCCTCCTAATTTCTAAAAAGCGATCGATTGAAATAGATTAGTTAAATTTTTTTTAACAAAATAATATCTTTTTTTTTAAAGTTAACTTAGTTTTCTCTTGCCTCTTAAATTATTTATTCTAATTTTAGGTTACCTGACTTTTGAGGATTTCGAGCCTAAAATCATAAAATCTAAATATTTAGCAACGTACTTCTAATATTATTATTAGACCAAAAATTATTCTAAAACTAAAGCTATTTCGATCGCTTCTGCCTTTTTATGTATTTCTATAAATTTAATTATTGTATTAATGTATCAACTATTTTTGATAACAAATACCCCTCAAAAAGATCGAAAACCCCTCTTGAAAGGAGGGGTTAGTTAATAAAGTGAATAAAAGCAAAGTTAAGATTCGTTGCGATTATAAGGGAGGAATTACTTTAAAGTTTATATTTAATTGTTATTGGCATTTTCTAATAATACCTCACCGTTAAGCAGACGTTGAGCCGAATCTACTAAAATTTTATCCACGTAAGGCTTGACAAAGTATGCTCTAGCTCCGCGCTGAGCCGCTATTCTTTTCATTTTTTGAGCACCGCGAGAGGTTAGCATCGCGATCGGTACTGAAGAGGCTTCTGGATGGCTTTGAACGCGAGATAGAAACTCTAAACCGTTCATCCTTGGCATTTCAATATCGCACAAAATTAAATCGCAGCTCAAACCAGATTGTAATTTTTCCCAAGCTTCCAAGCCATCGCGAGCTTGTTCTACTTTATATCCGGCATTACTAAAAGTCATCGAGACCATTTCTCTAATAATTACCGAATCGTCTATTATCAATATTTTGGGAGTAAAATTAAGTTTTTGTGGCGGAGCGGGTGCAGCAGGTGCAGCAACCGGAGCTGGAGCAGGTATTGACGGTGCAGCAGCAGGTTTAGGAGGTGTAGTAGATATCGAGCTAGGTTTGGTTGTCGTTGGAGCAGGTGCTTTTTTATAACCGTTACTTTTGCTAGTATTGGGTTCGAGCAATACTTCTCCACCGATAATTCTTCTTACCGAGTCCAATAATTCGTTCTCAGTGTATGGTTTGATAAAGTAGCCTTTAGCTCCGAGTTCGATCGCGGTTTGTTTGTAACTATCCTCGCTCAGAAATGTCAGTACTGCTACTGGAATTTTTGAGAGCTTGGGGTCTTTTTGAATTTTAGATAGTAATTCTAAACCGTCCATGCGGGGCATTTCAATATCGCATAAAATCAAATCGCAACTGAAGCCAGATTTGAGTAATTCCCAAGCTTCTTGGCCGTCGCGAGCTTTTTCTACTTGATAACCGCCTTTTGTCAAACTAAATAACAGTAATTCTCTTAAAGTCAGAGAATCTTCTACTATTAGTACTTTAGCTTGAGTGGTTTTATTCGGTACGCTTTTGGTAGTTCCGTTCCAACTTGCTACTTCATTTTTTGCTTGTTTTACCGCTCGATCTGCGGTGTCAGTACTGGCTTGCTTTTCCATAGCTGCTGCTATACGTCGATCGATAATTTGCTCTAAATATTTTAATGATTCTTCTAAATCTGCTGGTTTTACGATCCGCTTTGCTTTGATGCAGCTAATCATGTAGTCGCACAGGGCTTGAGCTTGACTAATATTTTCCTTGTGACATAACTGCTTGAACAATTCTAAAAATTGCTCGTCTATGAAAATCTTTAACTCTACTTTATTTGTCATGAAACTATCAGTATTTTTCTTTAACGATCGTTCTTGCTCTAATTCTGACAAAATCCTGATTATATCTTGGTATAGCTTGGATTAAGCTTTGTTAGAAGTAAGCTGCTGTTTAATAAAGTTTTAATAAATTCAGCAACTAAAATGTAGTTTATATTAGTTACATTAGGATTGTTCTCTTAAAACTTTAGCTCTCGATCGAGCTTATGTAAGTTTGTATCTACACAATTATTGAGCAAGCTTTAACTTTTTGCAACAATAATCTCGAGTAAATTTATCTATTTTTCTCCTCAACAGCACGCTCACTCTTAGATTATAAACTTCCAAATTATAATCTTGCGATGGTATTAAATTTTAACCCTCGTAACCGATCGCCGCGAATCTTTAAAATTACGAGCGATCGGGTTGCACTATTTTTAAGCCAAAGACCTACAGCCAAAGATCTCGAGTGCCACGCAGCCAGCACCCGGGTTGATTTGCAGCCAATTCCCAACCGTCTTGAAGATCTAACTGGCTCGTTTCGGAGCGGTTCGATCGCATAAAAGGTATATCGTCATAATTATGTTCGGTTGAGTTGTTATTTTCTCCTTCAAAAGAATCGATTTCTTGAGTTTTTGCTTCAGATTGTCTTGGATTTGTTGACTTGTAAGAGTCCATCTCTACAACATTATTGTTAGTAGAATTAGGAATCGATTCATAATCATAATTTACATCGCTACGATCGCCAATTGGATAGATGCGCGAAGCTACTAGTTCTGCTTTTTTCTCTTTGACACCTTGTACTTCTCTAACATTCATGGACAAACGACCCTGAACGATAACTCGATCGCCGATCGCGTAGTCTTTTTTCATTTCTGCTGCTAAATTTCTCCAACCCACTACTTTGAGGGTTGAAGGAGGTTGTTCGGGCTGTACGTTCTCAAATTCTACCAGCATGCTAGTTACTGCTATTGGTTCTCCTCCGTCTTGCTGAACGTGGCGTAATTCCGGATCGCTAATAATTTTTGCCATTAATATACAGCTATTCATCTCGATCTTGTCCCTTACAATTTTTCTATTGTTTCGTTATCCTTCTATTCTAGAACATCTGTACTGTCAAACTACTCGATTACAATCTTTCGCCACCTTGTTCGGAATCGATAAATTTTTGAACTCGTTTTCTATATTCAGATAAAGAGACTTCGGTGGTTTCGCGATCGTCGGAGTTAGCATATATATGAACTACGGGTTCGCCAGCATCGGGTAAAATCAGCACCCAATCGTCACTTTGAGAATTAACTATTTTCACGCCATCGATCAATTCTAATTTTTCGCTGGGATGAGTTTCTACCAAATGACGCATCAGCGCGCCTTTTACTTTCCAAGGACAGCGCATAGTATAAGATTTATGACAAACCCGAGGCATTTCCGTCCGCATTTGAGCCAAACTGCGCTCTTGAATTGTCAGCATTTCGATCAATTTAGCAATGCCAAACATCGCATCAAAACCGGGATGTAACTGGGGGAAAATAAAGCCCATCTCGCCGCTTCCACCCAAAACTACATTAGGATTGGTTTGAGTAGCTTCCATTAACGAAGTGGGATTAGCTTTAGTTCTAATTACCCTCCCATCGTGACGACGGGCAATTTGTTCGACGGCAGAAGAAGCGTGTATCGGAACGACAACAGTACTTCTCGGATTTGCCGTCATAATAATATTGACCATTAAAGCGGTCAATAATTCCCCTTTAATTAGCGATCCCGATTCGTCGACCAAAATAAATTGTTCGCCATTTGCCGATACTTGTACCCCCAAATTAGCTTTGAGTGCTTCGACTACGCGACCGAGTCGATCGAGTAAAACGTCTCTTTCTTGGTTCGATAGTGCTGTTTGACTGAGGCTAGCATTGAGAACCACAGCATCGCAACCAAATTTAGCTAACAAACGGGGTAAAACGGCCCCTGAGACTGCATAAGCGTAGTCAATTACTACTTTCGAGTTGCTATTACGAACTGCTTCGACATTGAGTTGTGTTTCAAAACTTTTACTGTAAGTCTCGACCACTTGAGAAGGATAGGACATATTACCAATTTCGTCGATCGTTACCCGTCGCAGATCTTCCTTGAAATAAGTCCCTTCAATTTTCTTTTCTTTAGCTTTAGGAATATTAATACCCTGGCGATCGAAAAATTCAATTAAAATATGATCTTGTCGTTCGGGATGGAGTCGCACGTGAACCCCGCCAACTACATCCAAATCGGGAACTACAGTGCGAGAGACTGGAATTGCTGTTGCTTCTAAGTTTTGAACGTTAATCCCTGCAGACATTAAACCAGAAATCAAAGAGCGCGAAACCATGCGCGAAACCGTTCGCTGATCTCTCGAAACTGCTACTTGAGATCCTATTTTAAAGGTCGAACCGTAAGCAGATCCTAACTTGACCGCAAATTCTGGAGTAATATCGATATTAGCCAGTCCCGAAACTCCTCGCTGGCCAAAGAGGTTTCTCTGAGCGCGATTGCCCCAAATTAAGTTAGTATTGAGTATTGCTCCGGGTTCTATTTTTTTAGCAGGCCAAACCCTGACTCCCGAATTTATTTGCGCTTCTTCTCCTACCGTAGATAGAGACCCCAATACAGCTCCTTCTAAAATCTGAGCGCGGCGAGCGATTCGGCTACCTCTAGAAATGGCACAAGCACTCAAACTAACTTCTTCGCCAATAGTTGCTCCGTTCCAAACGATCGGTCTTTTTAAGTCGCTATCCGCTCCTATGGCGACATTATCTCCGATTACCGTTCCTGCTTCAATATTTACTCTCGCTCCGATGCGGCAATTGCTACCGATTAATACTGGGGTCTCAATTTTCGCCGAAGGATCTATGTAAGTATTCTCTCCTACCCACATTCCCGGTTTTCTTTCTTCATAAGCAAAATCTATCTTGACTTTACTTTGCAGGGCATCGTATTGGGATTCTCGATAAGCATCTAAATGACCTACGTCGCACCAGTAACCTTCTCCAACATAACCGTACATCGGTTCTTCTTTTTCTAGTAACAAAGGGAATAAATCTTTAGAAAAATCAGATTCTTTATTGCTTGGCAAGTAATCTAATACTTCTGGTTCGAGAATGTACGTCCCAGTGTTTACGGTATCGGAAAATATTTCGCTGGTAGAAGGTTTTTCTAAAAAACGATTAATTCTGCCGTCGGGATTAGTAATTACTACTCCAAATTCTACTGGATTGGGAACTCTTGCTAAAATTAAAGTAGCTTTTGATTTTTTTTGTTTGTGAAACTCGATCGCCGCTTTT
The DNA here is from genome assembly GCA_964458305.1 of uncultured bacterium. Taxonomy (GTDB): domain Bacteria; phylum Cyanobacteriota; class Cyanobacteriia; order Cyanobacteriales; family JASJDA01; genus JASJDA01. The sequence goes on from CAYWIH010000145.1 coordinate 7,814, forward strand.
AGATCGAAATCGGTGATACTGTCGCCACTAATTACGACAAAAGTATTATCTAATAATTCAGCAATATTTTTGACGCATCCGGCAGTTCCCAGAGGTTGATCTTCTTCTACGGCATAGGTCATCTCCACGCCAAATTCGCTACCATCTTGAAAGTAGTCTCGCATTACATCTGGAAGATAGTGAAGTGTAGCAACGATCTCCCCGATTTGATTGCGCTTGAGCAAGTTAATAATATGCTCTGCGATCGGTCGATTTAAAATTGGCACCATCGGTTTGGGAAGATCGCAAGTTAGGGGTCTTAATCTAGTTCCCGATCCTCCGGCCATCAAGACTGCGCGCATAATATCCTCCTCATTAATTTCATTTTTATTTTTAGGTCAAAATTTGTTCGACCTCTTGTTTGTATTTTTTAATTTTCTGGGAATTTTATAAAATAAAAAATTTTTGTCGATCGCGACCACACCGAATTCTAGCATCCCGCGCAGTCCTTTCTCAAAAGTAGTTTGCTATTTCTGTGGAAAATTCTCTGTCAAGATCTACCAAAATGCAAATTGCCACTTTCTATTTGGCATCGACAAAGATACCCTTTATCTTACGATCGAACCAAGGTGTCGATGGTTGCTTTAAAATTAATGAAGAACCTAGTCGCTCGATCGGCTTGGACTTTTATATATTCTTTTAAACGGAGAATTGCTGGTATGATCTTTAAATTACTGAGCCTTTTTTTAATGGCGGTTTATCTTTGGGGAATTTGGAAATTCCAAAAAGGCTATAAAAAAACTAACTTTAGTCAGAGTTTGCCCAATCGCTTTGCTCTATCTTTATTATGGCCTGCTTTGATATTTGCCAATAAATCCTATCGTAAAAATTTTCAAAAAGCCCTCAAAGGCTGAAAACGATCTAGATATATCAAAAATTGCGATCGTGAAAAAAAGAATTTGGTTAATCGGAGGAACTAGTGAAAGTAAAACGATCGCGATCGCGATCGCCAAGCGAGGATGGCCTTGTACTATTTCTGTCACTACCAAACGGGCGATCGCCCTCTATCCAAAAACTCCTCACTTGAAAATAATAGCTCGAGCAATAGAGTCGGAATTAATTGGCAAGTTTCTAGTTCGAGAGCAAATAATCGCAATAGTTGATGCTACTCATCCTCATGCAGTTAATATCTCTCGCGGGGCGATCGCCGCTGCTAATGCCTTAAAAATACCTTATTTACGCTTCGATCGCGAAGAAATACCCGGATCGCTCGGAGATCTTAAAAAAGAAAAGGCCATTCAATTAGATAGTTTTGATACTCTTTTAGCTGGTAATTATCTCTTGGGGAAAAGGGTATTATTAATTGTAGGTTGCAAAATTCTACCTCGCTTTCAAGTTTGGCAATCACGCTCTACTCTTTTTGCTCGCATTCTTCCCTATCCTGAATCTCTTGAAATCGCTCTCGATTCTGGATTTAGTCCCGATCGAATTGTTGCTATCAGACCTCCTGTTAGTCTTGAATTAGAAAAAGCACTATGGCAGCAATGGCAAATTTCTCTGATCGTCAATAAAGCAAACGGTCGAGTTGGAGGAGAAGATATTAAACGAGTCGTAGCTTCCCAATTAAATGTTCCTTCTATTACAATCGCCAGACCCAAAGTTAATTATCCTCAACAAACTTATAATTTGGACGAGGTTTTATCTTTCTGTGCCGCTCGAGTCGCAACCGCTAGTATAATTAATTAAATATTAATATTAAAGAGCCAGACAATCATCATGTCCGAACCAATCTCTCCAACTATTAGCGATCGCATTTGCAAGCACATGAATGAAGATCATGCTGATGCTGTAGCACTTTACGCTCGCGTTTTTGGCAATACTCCCGATGCAATGGCTGCTAAAATGCTTTCGATAGATCCTTTGGGTATGGATTTATCTGTTGAAGGTGAGAATACAAATAGTAAAGTTAGAATTGCGTTCGATGCTCCCCTAAAAGATGCTGAAGACGCTCACCATACTTTGATTAAAATGGTCAAACAAGCTCGCCAAAAACAATAAAGCCGTAGCAAATAACAACTAGCCACAATTTTCAAAATATTAATTAGAAAAAATACCATCTTTAATTATGTCATAATCTAGCTGTTGCTTAAAAACAATAGTTTTATAACTAAGATCGCGATGCTTTTTTACAGATATCCTTCCAATTGTAAGATGTTTTTTCTGCCTAAAGAGAGGATATTTTTCAAAATGGGTACAAATGAGGATATCAGATTGATAGTTTCTTGTTATAAATGTAATTGATAGCATATAAAATTGGCAATTAGTATTTTTTTAGCCCATGTTAAATATAGATATATTTACTTTAGTTTAATTGTTAACTGCTCTCAATCTGAGAAATGCTAATAATTTTAGGAGACAGTCATAAACTCGAATATATCTAAAAATAAAAGTTAATGGAGCGTGCTGTAATACAAGGGTAAAATTATAAAATAAACAACTAATTTCCAGTAATGTTATCTTAAAAGTAAGTACGCGAGGAACTCAATTATTTCCCGTATGAAACAAGAGGAAGGAACGATAGGAAAAAATGTTAACTAGCACAGAAAAACTAGATAATCTGCTCCTAAATTTTATCAAATCTACCAGTGGTGTTGAAGGAGCAGCTTTAATTTCTCCAGATGGTTTACCTTTAGCAACAAACTTGCCAGAGTCGATGGATGAGGAAAGAGTAGCAGCAATATCTGCGGCAATGCTTTCTTTAGCAGAAAGAATTAGTAACGAACTAGAAAGGGGAGATGTAGAAAGGGTTTTTGTTGAAGGAGATCTCGGTTACGGTATTTTAACTAATTGTGGCGAAGATGCAGTATTGTTAGTTTTAGCAACCAAAGCAGCCAAAATGGGAATGTTATTGTTAGCAATTAAGAAAACTATTGCTGGGTTGAAAGAAGTTTTAAATGGATCGGGAAACGATAGCCAAAATGAAGAAAACCAAAGTCTTCGCAGCATTATGAGATTGTAAGTAAGTAACAAAAAATCAATTGAGAATTTATTTTTAATTAATGGCGATCGAACTGGCGGTCGTCCATTATCCAAATAAAAGACTATAAGTAAAAATCTAACCTAAAGGAGTAGTTAATGACCTATCAGATTAAAAGAATAGTGGTCACGGGAACAGTGGGGGCGGGTAAAACTACATTAATTCGTACCGTAAGCGATATTGACACCGTAAATACCGATCGTCAAGCAACAGACAGCACTAAGTCTATTAAGTCAAAAACAACCGTTGGGATGGATTTTGGGCGATTTCAACCCGACAGCGATCTAATTTTACATATTTATGGAACTCCAGGTCAATCCAGATTTAATTTCATGTGGGATCTTTTAATTAGCAAAGCAGATGCTTATATTTTGCTGATTCCTGCAAATCGTCCCGAAGAATTAAATCGGGTTACTCAGATTCTTGAGTTTATCGATCGAAGAGTACAAATTCCCATGATTTTTGGAATCACTCATACCGACTGTCCTGGGGCATTAAATGAAGCTAAAATAGCTAGTAGTATTGGCTATGGAGTTGGAAACAACAAACCTCGTTTTATTGTAGTAGATCCTCATAAATTAATGTCAATTAAAAAATTGCTAAATGTTCTCATAAAGGAGTTAAAACCAACCGAAGTAAAAACATCACCGCTTTTATCGCCGAAACCACAAAAGAAAAAATACGCTAATATCAGCTCTAATTTAAATAAAACAACCAAGAGAAAAACAAATCTTTATTCAGTTAAGTTTCAATACTGACAAAGGATAGAATATAAAGTTATATTCGAATTAAAGCAAGCTAGAAATAATTTGTTAAAAGATGCAGAGGTAAATTTATGTACACGGTTCTGGTTGTAGATGACAGTCAGGCTTCAAGAGAAATCTACTCGGGTATTCTTCAAAGTCATTCTATTAAAGTAATTGAAGCAGCTAACGGAATAGACGCACAGCAAAAACTTAAGTCTAGTACTCCCGATCTGATCATTACCGACGTGGTTATGCCCGAAATGAACGGATACGAATTTTGTCGTTGGGTTAAAAATAATCCCTCCACTCAAAAGATACCTGTCTTAGTTTGTTCTTCAAAGAATGAAGAGTTCGATCGCTACTGGGGTATGAAACAAGGGGCTGATGCTTATATGACTAAACCTTTTGCCCCACCCGACTTACTAAAAACCATAAAAGATTTATTTGCAAATAGCAAAGCTAATGCATAAACTCGATCTTACTTTATGGGGTAAACAGACAATTGTGGGTCGTAGTAAGTACTAAAGAATTGAAAAATATTAACTAACTCACGAGCGGCAAAAAATAATTTTAAAATTGAATTGCATCCGGGCAATACTCGATTATTTAACAAATTATTGCAAGGATGCAATAGTTTTTTTATTGGGATCGAGGGGAGAATAATTTAAAATTTCGTCTAAGTTTTCGATAGCTTTGATTAATTCTCTAGGGTGTTCTATTAAAAAATCGGGTTGATATTGAGCTAAAACAGAGGGACAATTAAATCCCCATCCTACCGAAATAATTTTAATTTTACTTCTTTTTGCTGCTTTTATATCTCTAGTTTCATCTCCAATATAAATTACTCGATCTCGATTTAA
>CAYWIH010000146.1:0-12381 GCA_964458305.1 uncultured bacterium
ATGAGAATTTACGGTAACAGACTGTTAAAAACCATGCCCGGACAAGCCGTAAGACCAACTCCTGCAAGAGTTAGAGAGGCTTTATTTAATATTTGGCAAGGTAAAATAACTGGCTGTCGCTGGCTCGATATTTGTGCTGGTAACGGTTCGATCGCTGCGGAAGCTTTGTGTCGCGGTGCGGCTGAAGTTGTAGGAATCGAGCGACACGGCAAAACCTGTAAAATTGTCAAGGAAAATTGGCAAAAAGTTGCCAACCCAGAACAAAAATTTACCATCATTCGCGGCGATGCGATCGAACAATTAAAAAATTTAGCAGCAGAAAAATTCGATCGCATTTATTTCGATCCTCCCTACGCTAGTAATTTATATTTACCAGTTTTAGAGGCGATCGTAAAATATCAAATACTTGCAGACAAAGGAGAAATAGCAGTCGAACACGATCCAAAAATCTGGAATTCAACTATAATACCTCAATTAGAAATTTATAAAACTAAATTATACGGTCGAACTGCTTTAACATTTTATCGTTGGCATTAAAAATATCTTTTTATCGATCGAGTTTTTGTATTGTTATTTTTTCCTTCGAGTTTGTCAACAATGATATCTTATACCGTTTCTGTTTAATATTGCTACAGTTGAGGGGTCAGAGGTCAGGCACGGATAATAACTAAAGACTCTTAAAGCATAATTTATTTTATATGTAGCGTGATTTTTCAGGATTGGTATTAAATCTTTAAAAATATAATAATCTGGGAATATTTGGGAATTCTATAGATAGGAATTACTGAATTGTTTTGTCCCTAATAAACAATGAAAAATATAATAAATCCAAAGCTGGCAACAGTATTTTTACTGAAATGTGGTGTTATTATCGGCATTGTCTTCCCAGTTTTAGCGGTTACATCCAAGCAAAATAATCCAAATAATATTAATTATGCAGCTTTCTGGGTAATTAGCATAATTAGTATCGGCGTTGGTACTGCCGGCTTGGGATTTCAGCTTAAAAAATCTCAAAACGAGTGCAAAAAATTAGAAGAACAATTAGCAAATACTAATTCTGAAATAGCCAAGCTTAAACAAGAAAGTAACAGCTTACAAGAAGAAGCTCAAAAGAAAAGAAATCGCATTCAAGAACTTGAAAAAACACTGAAAAAACACCAAGAAAATTTAGCTCGACAAATGAAAATAAAACAACAATTAGAACGAGAAATTAAGCTAATTCAATCTAAACTAGCAGAACTAGAAACATCCAAGCGCAATTCAAGAGAAAAGTTGCTCAGTAAAGAAGTAGAAATTACAACTTTAGAAACGCAATTAAAACAGCAAAAATCTGAGTTAAGCCAACAAGCAAGAGAATTAGAACGAGAATTAGCCGAGCGCAATTCTCAACTCGATCTTCAAACTGAAAATCTTGAAAATCTTCAGCAAATAATCGAACAAACTCAATTACAATTGGCAGAACTTGAAGATTCAGATCGCGCTTCACAAGATCGATTACAAAATAAAGAGTTAGAAATCGATCGCTTAAAAGAAAAATTACAACAAGAAGAATCTCAATTAAACGAAAATCTAGTAAAATTACAACAAGAATTAGCCGATAAAAATTCTTTAGTCGCACTTCAAACCGAAAAAATAAATAAGCTACAACAAGAAGTAGAACCAATTAAATTGCAAATTAAACGATTAAAAGATAGCGAGCAAAATTCACAACAAATTACGCTCGGAAAAGAACTCGAAATTATCAAATTACAAGAACAATTAAAACAGCAAAAATCTGAGTTAAGCCAACAAGCAAGAGAATTAGAACGAGAATTAGCCGAGCGCAATTCTCAACTCGATCTTCAAACTGAAAATCTTGAAAATCTTCAGCAAATAATCGAACAAACTCAATTACAATTGGCAGAACTTGAAGATTCAGATCGCGCTTCACAAGATCGATTACAAAATAAAGAGTTAGAAATCGATCGCTTAAAAGAAAAATTACAACAAGAAGAATCTCAATTAAACGAAAATCTAGTAAAATTACAACAAGAATTAGCCGATAAAAATTCTTTAGTCGCACTTCAAACCGAAAAAATAAATAATTTACAACAACTAATTACACAGACTCAATCGAAACTCCAACAAATTGAAGACTCAGAAAAAACTTCAAAAGAAGCATTAGCAAATAAAGAACTTGAGATTACTAGATTGCGAGCAAATCTCAAACAGCAAGAATCTCAATTCGCTGACAATAAAACAAAATTAGAACGAGAATTAGCCGAGCGAAATTCTCAACTCGATCTTCAAACTAAAAATATCGAAAATTTCCAGCAACAAATTAAGCACATTCAAGCACAAATCGATCGCTTTGAAAAAGATAAGGCTTCTTCTCAATTTACTATTAAAACAGCTAACGTAGAAAAAGATCGAGAATATGAAAGACTTATTTTGTTTTTATCCACTGGAAAATGGCAAAAAGCCAATCGAGAAACTTCTAATATTATGTTGAAAATAACCAACAAAGAAAAAGATTTACGTCTTAATAGCGAAGCAATTAAAAATTTCCCTAAAGACAAATTTCAAGAACTCGATCGATTATGGAATAATTACAGTCAAGGCCGATTTAGCTTTTCTACTCAGTTAAAAATCTGGGATAATATTGGTGGATTTCCTGAAGTTTATGAAAGTAATCTTTATCAACAATGGGCTGAAATAGTTGGATGGTATAGTAATGGTAGTTGGCAAGTTTATTCTGGTTTAAACTTTAGTATCGACGCACCTGTCGGACAATTTCCAGCGATTTCCTTATCTTGGTCAGATTGGGGTGCTGCTTGGTGCGGCAAAGAAACAATTGAATTATTTTCGAAAATCGAACCAATTCCGTCGCAAGCAAATGAATCTCACAAGGTAAATTCAGAAAAAATAAATCTTAATAATATTGTTGACAAAGGAAAGAACGATATAGAAAAAGGCATTCAAGATATCAGTAAAGGATTAAAAGAGTTTGGCGATTCTTTTTAGCTCTAAGTCCGGGAGGGTCAAGACAGCCTCGATATTGATAAAAATATCATAAAAGTATTTAAAATCTACTTTTAAAACGTTTAATCCCTCTGAGATTTTCTCCCAAAATCCTTAACCCGATCGTCTCAAAGCAATTTGTGATAAATCTAAAGATAGAATTTGCATTTGAGGATACAGAAAAAATGGCATTAACCCCATCGACAATGCTAGATCTCGGTACTACTGCACCTGATTTTAAACTGCCGGATGTTGTTTCTGGCAAGACTATTTCTTTAGATACCTATAGCGATCGCCAAGCATTATTAGTGATGTTTATTTGCCGTCACTGTCCTTTTGTCAAGCACGTGCAACAAGAATTAGCAAAAATTGGCAAAGACTACGCCGATCGATCTCTCGCAATTGTGGCCATTAGTAGTAACGATGCGGCTAATTATCCCGACGATTCGCCAGAAAATCTCAAAAAAATGGCTCGAGACCTTGACTTAAATTTTGATTTATGCTATGACGAAACTCAAGAGGTTGCCAAAGCCTATACAGCAGCTTGCACGCCGGATTTTTTCTTATTCGATCGAAACCGTACTTTGGTCTATCGCGGTCAATTAGATGGGAGTCGTCCTAGTAACGATCTGCCGGTGACGGGCAAAGATTTGCGCTCTGCCCTCGATGCAGTTTTAGATGAAAATGAAGTTAACTCGGAGCAAAAACCGAGTATTGGCTGCAATATTAAATGGAAACCCGGAAACGAGCCGGAATATTACGGTTAATTTGTTTGAGGGATGTTTCTTTCCTGAAGACCTCCGTAAAATTTAAAGAACTTGCGCTCTGAGCCATGTTATTGGTAAATAGAGCATTTTTTTAGGAGTCGAGACAAAAGCCCGCTTGTTAAAAACATCGTATTGATTGCGTTCGATCGCATCGAGAATGCCTTGATAGAGCGTTAAAGCAGCCCAAACAGGCCAGCGAGAATCGGGAATTAAGTAAGATATACCTTTTGCGGCCAGATCGTAATATTTCCTGGCTCGTTGAATTTGAAATTTCATTAATCCGCGCCAGCGATCGTCAATTACCCCTTTAAATAATTCTTCTTCGCTGTAATCAAATAAAGCTAAATCTTCTAGAGGCAGATAAATTCGGCCTCTGAGAGAATCTTCACCTACATCTCGCAGGATGTTAGTCAGTTGCATGGCTATTCCCAGAGCGATCGCTTCTTCGGTAGGAATGTATTTTGGTTTGTTTCTATTCCAAGGAGCATTATCGCAATTGCTATTTATTCCCAATACTGCAGAGGACATCAATCCTACCGTACCCGCCACTCGATAACAATAAAGTTTTAGTTCTTCAAATGTTTCGTAGCGACTGCGGTAAAGATCCATACGCTGGCCGGCGATCATATCCCGAAATGGTTGAATGTCGATCGCAAATTTTTCTAAAGTATCGACTAAAGCGACATCAGCTTTATCGACTGGAGATCCGGCAAATACTGATTCTAATTGAGATTCCCATTCATCTAATGTTTCTGAAGTAGTAAATTGAGCTTTGTTGCCATCGACTAATTCGTCGGTATTGCGACACCAAGCATAGATCGCCCAAATAGCTTTACGCTTCGATTCGGGCATTAATAAAGTACCCAGATAAAAGGTTTTGGCGTAATCTGCCGTAATTTCGCGACAGTATTGATAGGCCTCTTCTGGAGTATGTAGTTTTTTTGTGGTTGTTTTTTTAGAGTTTGGTAATTGCAGCATTCATCGCAGGCTGAATTATTTTCCTTTATCGGGGTAAATTACTAAAATATTTTTACTTATCTAGAAGTGTTAACTAATTAGAATTGTCTCATTCGATCGGCCCGTTTGTTTGTTAACAATTCTAATTAGTTCCCGATTTATCTATTTAACTAGCAATTGCTGCTTCACTTTTGGTCGCTGAAGTTTTGTTACCGATCGACTGAGTATAATCTTTAGCGATTTTCCGAGCAGCTAATTTGCCGGACAATACAGCCCCTTCCATACTGCCTAAATATTCTTGCATGGTATAGCTACCAGCTAAATAGAAGTTGGCAATGGGGGTTTTTTGGTCGGGGCGATATGCTTGACGGCCCGGACTTGCCGTGTACACCGATCGCGGGGTTTTTACTACTTTATATTTCAATAATTGAGCCGGGTTATCTCCGTTTAAGAGATCGGGGAAGAGCTTTTCTAATTCTGCCATGGTAGCGGCGATAATATCTTCATCCGATTTAGCGATCCAATCTTTTGCTGGTGCTAGTACTAGTTCCAGCATCGAGCGATCTGGGCTGGCATATTCTTTACAAGTATTGCTCATGTCGGCATAAACGCTAAGCAGGGGCGATCGCGAGAATAAAAGATGGTCTATTTCTGTCATTTTGCGATCGAACCAGAGATGTAAATTAATTACTGGTACGCCTTCTAACCCGTTTAGCTTGCTAAAAAATGTTTTTTGTTGCCAAGCTTGCGGCATCATTAATTTGAGCGCGTCTACCGACATTGCCGAAACATAAGCATCTGCGGTAATAATTTCCTCTTCTGTTCCGTTTATTCCTCTGATTAGATATCCTTTTACCCTACCGTCGCCATCGAGCATAATTTCTTTGAGCGGGGCGTTGAGCCTAACCTCGCCTCCACCAGCAGTAATATAATCTACCATTGGCTGGCACAATCTTTCTGTCGGCGAACCGTCCAAAAAGGCCACTTTCGAGCCGTATCGCTCTTTTAAGAAGCGATTTATTGCTGTTAGGGGAATTGTTGCCGAAACATCTTCAGGGTCGATAAAAGTGAGTGCTTTCGATGCGGCAATAAAGACATCGCTATTTACTCGATCGCCTACTCCTTGCTTTTTCAACCATTCCAAGAGGCTGTATCGATCCATATCTTCGACATATTTTTGCCCTCTAACTATTGCTGGGAACAGTCCGATCGCGAATCTGATTTTTTGTTCCCATGTCAACATATCGTTGTTCCGCAAGATCGAAACAATCACGTTAAAAGGCGCGGGAATGTCGGGCACGTCAAATCTTGAATATGTTCCCGGTTTTTCGGGTTGATTAAATATTAGGGTGTGTTGCTTCCATTGCAAACGATCCTCAATTTCCAGTTCTTTGAACAGTTGGAGCATATTCGGATAAGCTCCAAAGAAAACGTGTAATCCCGTTTCGTACCAATCTCCATCTTCATCTTTCCATGCTGCGACTAAACCTCCTAAAACGTCTCGACGTTCGAGGACTATCGGTGTGTGTCCTGCATCTACTAGGTATTTAGCGCATGAAAGTCCAGCTAAGCCTGCTCCGGCGATCGCAACTCGCATTATTTATAATTACTAACCTTAATTTGGTGCTTTATCTTTAAGTAGTCCTTATTATACTTTGCATTTTGTTACATTTGAAGCGATCGGGGCAATAAAGATCGATTTTTCTCGATCGACATTTAAATCTCGATCGGATCTAACTCGGCCTCTTTTCCTCGATCCTCTGAATTTTCTAATTTTATTCCCATCTCAGATCGATAACCTTGAAATTACCAAAATTTCTCGCCAAAATAGGATAATCTTATCTTTAATAATGCAAAAATACATTTATGGTCTAGATATTAGCTGACAAGAGTATTAAACTATTGTTTAGGGAAATTAAGATTCTACGTAGAAACTTCATTATCTCGTGAATTATTAATGTATCTCTCCGTATGTCACTAAAAATTGTCAAGATTATTAACAAAGATCGGACTCGGAACAGTTTACATTAAATTTATTTGATATTTGTCAAAAAATCTGAGAGAAAATCAATCACTATGGACGCAATTCAACCTGGTGGAGATCCCCAAGTTGGTAATCTAGCAACTCCGATTAATTCTTCGGCTTTTACCAAATCTTTCATTAATAAATTGCCAGCATACCGCCCCGGACTAACCCCAGATAAGAGAGGTCTAGAAGTTGGTATGGCTCATGGCTATTTTATTTACGGCCCTTTTGCTTTACTCGGGCCGCTTCGAGATTCTAGTATTGGTAACGTTGCGGGTTTGCTAGCAACAGTAGGATTAATGGCAATTATGACAGTTTGTCTGTCTATTTATGCTAAAGCTGACAGTGGCAAACCTATTTCCACTATTACTACACCCAACCCACCTTCAGAACTAGCTACTACCAAAGGCTGGATCGACTTTGCTAAGGGGTTCTTTATTGGTAGTTCTGGTGGAGCTTTGGTTGCTTTTGCTATCTGTTTGACACCTTTTGACGACTTAATGCTAAAACTTTTAGGTTTCTAAGTATTTTCGTCAAGCTTTCCAAGCAAGAAAGTCCTCTACTCTCCAAAATTTGGCTAGAGTAGAGGTCGATTCTCCTTGAAATCACAAGAGATTTATTTAGTAGTTACTACGCGCTTGCGTAAAGATTCAGCACGTTTTTTAGCTGTTGGATTTTTCGGCTCGTATTTTAAGGCTTCTTCGTAAACTTCGAGAGCTTGAGCTGTTAGTTGTTTTTTTTCGTAAGCGTTGCCAAGGTTGTTAAGAGCAATAACATATTCGGGGTAAAGTTTCAAGGCTTCTTTATATTGACGAATAGCTAAATCGTATTGTTCTTGAGCATTGTAAGCAAAACCGAGGGCATTATAAATTAATGCTTGGTTTTCCGGTTCTATTTCTCGCTCGGCTTTTAATGCTTTTTGAAACAAAGAAATCGACTGGACGAAAAGTTTTTTCTTGAGATAAAGACTGCCTAATTCATAATATTCTTGAGGTGTGCCTTTTTCTTCTTTGAGTTTTTTCTGCAATTTACTAAAGCTGCTTTCAACTTTGCGAGTTTTAAAAATCTGTTGCAAAATAAATATCGCAGCACCGCTGATAATTATGAGCAGAATGGAAATATAAACGATCGGTAGAGTCTCATTCATAGCTGTTTGTTTTTGGTGAACTTTCAATTTTTAATGGTAATCCCCAATAGATCGCTCTTTGTTTTAACCAACCCGATTTGCGCCAATTTTCAATCGCCTGATTGACTTTTAGCCGAAGTCGTGAGTATTGCAAACCTTCTGGCATCAGTACGGCTAAAGCTGTAGTTGCAAGACGCTCTTGCAACAATCGATATTGAGGATATTCTTGTATCCAACCTGCAAGAATGCTAAAATCGCTAGCAAAAGCATCTGCAAGTCCATTTTCTAAGAGATCTAAAGCTTCTCGATAAGATTTAGTCGCAATTAATTTACTTTCTGGTAAAGCAGATCGCACCACTGCGATAGTACTAGATCCTTGCAAGACGGCTATTTTAGAATTACTAAGATCGTTTAAATTTTCGATCGAGGCTAGCTTAGTTACCAAACCAGTGCCATCAAGGTAATAAGAAACGCTCAATTCTGCCACTCTATCTCTAGAACTAGTAGCGGTTACACCAGCAATAACTAAATCAACTTGACGATCTATTACCATTTCCAAGCGTTCTTGATTGGCGATCGGTTTTAAAATGACTGCATCGGAACTACCGAGTATCTCTTTTGCTAAACCTCTAGCTAGATCGATCTCTAATCCTTGTAAATTTCCCTCCTCGTCGTAAAAACCTAAAGGACGAAGATTATCTTTAACTCCTACGATTAACTTGCCCCTACGCCGAATTATTTCTAGTTCTGCAGCAATAGAGGTTATGGGTGCGGTTAACGACATTCCCATAACCCCGAGCGATAAACTTATAGAAAATAATCGCTGTACGAGCGAACCATTTTTTTTGCTTCGAGACATTTAGCTTTTTTTAAGCTAGAGCTGAACTTAATTTACCGGATCTGAAGATAATATCTATATTTTCTAATCTTTCTTTAACAGAGATCGTATCGGCAAAGATTATCCAGCATAAATATTAACAGTACGGCAACATACTTAAACTATATTTCCTTGTCGATCGTCAATAATAAAATTATGCTCGGCAATTTTTTAGTTCTAATTTTTGACTGACTGGCGACAAAACTTTTGTCGTGCTAGTTATTGCTTTTTAATCGACTGCTTTAGCGACTTCGACAACTTTTTGAAAAGCTTCAGGATCTAACATTGCGATTTGTGCTAACATTTTTCGATTAATTTCTATGTTAGCTTTTTTTAGTTTGCCTGTTAGTTGACTGTAACTAATACCGTGAACTCTAGCTGCAGCATTAATCCTGGTAATCCAAAGACGGCGAAAATCCCGTTTGCGTTTGCGGCGATCGCGATAAGCATTCCGCAATGCTTTCATTACTTGTTGGTTGGCAGTACGAAATAGCTTAGAATGAGAGCCTCGAAATCCTTTGGCTAATTTTAAGATTTTTTTACGACGTTTGCGAGCAACGTTGCCTCTTTTTACCCTAGTCATGATTGTTAATTATTATTTGTCTTGAGTTTAAATTGAATGAAAATGCCTTACATATAGGGCATCATGGTTCTAACGGCTTTTTCTTCCCGTTCGTTTACTAAAGTTAAACCTGTAATACGACGCTTACGTTTAGTCGTTTTATGCTCTAGTAAGTGGTTTTTGAAAGCTTTACGACGAAATATTTTACCGCTTCCTGTAGTTCTAAATCGTTTGGCAGCAGATCTTTTTGTTTTTAGTTTGGGCATAATTTAAATAAATTAAGACGCAATTTATAATTATAAAATCAAAATCAAAAACAATGCAAGCAATGGTGAGAATAATTAAAGCTCGCTCCAAGTTAAATAAATTGTTGCAAATGTTTAGATCGTAATTTTAGCGATCGGATACATATACAATAGCTCGAGCCAACAATAATTAACCGACCAAAAAATTTTAATTTTTTAATCAAATTAAAAAATAACCAACTTGGAAAGGATCTAAATAAATGAATCACGAGCGATCGTCAGAAGAAATAATAAAAAAAGTACGATTGTTAGCCGATCGAGCTATTGCTAATTCTCAGCCTACTGCTTGGTTCGAGCGATTATACTCCGAGGCTAAGGGTAATGAAAATCATGTTCCTTGGGCCAAGTCAAGACCTCATCCTTACTTAGTAAATTGGTTGACAAAATCTAAAAAAAATGGAAATCGAAACTACTCTGCTATAGTAATAGGCTGTGGGTTGGGAGATGATGCTGAAGCAATAGCTAAATGTGGATATGAGGTAACCGCTTTTGATATTTCGGCAACTGCGATCGATTGGTGTAATAAAAGATTTCCCGATTCTGAAGTTAATTATTTAGTAGCGGATTTATTAAGTTTAGATCCTGCTTGGTATGGTAAATTCGATTTTGTATTTGAATCTCGAACTATTCAAGCTTTACCAATATACTTGAGATCGGATCTAACCGCTGCGATCGCGAAATTAGTAGCAGATCGAGGAACACTTTTAGTTATTACTCGTTATCGAGATACCTCCTTCGAACCAGACGGGCCGCCTTGGCCCTTATCTGAGTTAGAATTATCTGAGTTTAAGCAACTAGGATTGCTTGAAGTTAGTCGGGATTTATTCTTTGAGCCAGGAACCGAATCGATTAAACAATTGAGAATTGAATATATTAAAGATAATAAATAATCTCTAATAGTTTCTTCAAGCTCGATCGGACAGTTTATTTAGCGATCGCTATGACAATTATTTTATTGAATCTACTAGTGAAAAATATTAATAATAAGATTTGGGTTTTTAAAAGCTTATCTGAAAATTTTTGACGAGTTTTTTAATAAATCTTTACTTAAAGCTCCTAAGTTGGCAATTTTAATGTATTTACTCGTGAAAAAAAAGAAGATTTTGTGTTAAAATTTACCATGAAATTTAAAAAAACTTTATTACGAAGGTAAATACAAATGGCATTGACACTACTTTTAGCAGATTTACCAGAAGCTTATCAATTTGTCGATCCTCTAGTGGATGTTCTCCCTCTGATTCCCTTATTTTTCTTGTTGTTAGCTTTTGTTTGGCAAGCCGCAGTAGGATTCAAGTAAACCCTAAAATAGATCGATTGAGGTCATCAATTACGATGACCTTTTAACTTTTGAATTTATTTTTAAGGATTATAGAGATCTAGTCCTAGTTGTTTATTTTGAAAACAATATTCGAACCGGGGATTAAATTAGCAAAATCTTTTCTAGCAGCAATAGTATTTTATACAACTGTCCCTTTACCTCAAAAATGGGTTTTAGATTTTGGACGAATTGCTCGCTGGAGTCCTTTTATAGGAGTAATAATCGGAATATTTTTGGGACTAATCGATCGAGGTTTATCTCAAATAGGATTGCCAATTTTAACTCGTAGTGTTTTACTAGTAGGAATTTGGATTATTATTACTGGGGGATTGCACTTAGATGGAGCTATAGACACTGCTGATGGGTTAGCTAGTCCAAACCCCAACAGACGATTGGAAGTGATGAAAGATAGCGTTACTGGAGCATACGGCGCGATCGCAGCAGCAATTATTTTGTTATTAAAAAGTTCGGCTTTAAGCGAGATAGAATCTTATCGTTGGTTGGGATTGATATATTCAGCAGGTTGGGCGCGTTGGGGACAGGTTGTAGCTATTGCTTTTTATCCATATCTTAGATCGACTGGAAAAGGAAAATTTCACAAACAAAACTTTCATTTTCCTGAAGACTTTTTATTAGGATCGATATTTTTATTGACTTTAAGCGGAGTTCAAATATATTGGAAACCAGATCGGTGGTTAGTCGTTATATTAATAACAATAAGTGGTGTGGTAATAGCAATTGCAATTAATTGGTGGTTGAATAAAAAATTAGGAGGGCATACTGGCGATACTTACGGTGCTGTTGTAGAGTGGACAGAATCAATATTACTTTGTTTGTTTGCTATTTTTTTTAATTTTTAAACAATCACGACAGCGATCGATCGCTTGTAAGCGATCGATCTTCAAAGTAAATTTACCTCCACCAGTTTCACCAAAAGAAAGAACTCGAATTATGTATTTCCCCTTTTCTGTAATGCGAACAAATAACAAAGAGTTAGTACTTCCGTCTGGTCCATCGTCATTTTCTGCAATAGTCGAACCATCATCAGCAATTAACATGACAACAGGATCGAATTCATCCGAGACAAGATCGATCTCTACTCGATCTTCTTTTTCTAATTCTATGTAATAATCTCTAGCAAAACCTCCTTCTCCAGTAGGTATATCTCGATCTGAAAGTCGATCGGAAAATTCATAATTACTAGAAATAGAAATAGGATTGTATACTTTCGATCGTGCCCAAACAGAGATGGATTTAGTTAACTCTAAAATTGTTAAAACAATTGTAACTAACAAAAAAAATCTTTTTTTCATGAAATTCCATCGCGATCGTACCCAACTATTATATTAAAAATGATAAAGCCTCCTTACCTAAGAAACGTAAGAAGGCTTTAAAAAGAAGAATCCTGGCACTGAGCTATTTTCCCAGTTGGCTACCCAACAA
>CAYWIH010000147.1:0-12102 GCA_964458305.1 uncultured bacterium
AAATCATTTTTCACTGGAAGTCAATTTAATTCTGTAATGCTTGCGTAAATATCTCTAACCATCATAATTACAATTGCTCCTAGCACTGTTTTTACTGATAGTATTTTTGTTGTAAAAATACCAATATTTTTTTCGCTCAAAAAATAGATCGATTGCTTATTTTGTTTAATATTAACAATATTATTTTTTAAAAAAAAGATTGCTAAATAACATCAGCAAATATTTTTACCAAAAGTAACATTTAAATCTTATTTAAAAGCGATAACCCCCTTCAAAACGAGCATCAAAACCTTTTTCTCCAGTTCCTATTTTTCCTTCTAAATATATAGGATTATCCTTAAAATTGTGTCGCACGAGTAAACCATAATTTAAATTAGAAACGCGACTGTTTAAACCTACACTAAGTTTGTTAATACTATAATTTTGCAAGTAAGCCCCGATCGCCCAATTATGGCTTACTGTTTTTAATCCTTCTAAACTAAAGAAAATTTCTTTCCCTATTTCGGCATTACCATTAAACTCTATATTATTTTTAATATTAATATTGCCGTCAAAAATACCGGTTAACTCGCCGTTACTATTGTATTCTACAAAAGCAAGTCCGGGAGTTAAAGATAATTTCAAATTTTTGTCTTGGCGATAATAAGAATAAGTTGCTACTGCTAAAAATGGATTATAACTATTACTAGAACTATTCCAATTTATTTTTAAAACTGGAGTATGAGTGCGAATTACTTTAGGTTTTTTCTCTTTGTCTAGTTCGATATCTAGAAATTGATAGCTAATCAAACTATTTGCATAAATACCAAAAGTGGGTTCTTTAATTCCAAAATTATTAAAATGAACGGTAGGGGCGACATTATAATCTAGATTAAACCAAATTCCTGTATGAATATTGTAGTTAAAATTACCTCTAGATCCAGAAAAAGCCCCTTCTACTGCTGGTAAATTAAGGTGACCGACATATCGATCGAAATTAATATTTTGTCGATCGATCCGAGTAAATTCTATGCGATCGAATGCTAAATCGTAAGTACGAATTCCTATGGGTGCGGCCAAGTTGTCTGCTGAATTAATTTCTTTAATAAATTGTTCGCCGTTTTCAGTATTTATAATTGTTTTTACTGCTGAAGATCGATCGATAGGTTGCTGTTGTTCTAAAATAGTTTCTGTATTGGCTTTCTTTGAATTTTCATTTTTAAGCTTGGGGCTTTTTTTTGCTTTTTCTTGTTTATTTTTTTTGTCTTTTTTTTGCTGTTTGGGAATATTAGGAACGGGTTTGAAATCGATAGGATTGCCAATAAAAGTAAGCGGGCCAAAATCCTTATTAGATAGTCTTAATAAAGAAAAGAACGTTTCTCCAGGAATGACTTCTTCGAGATCTTGTTTTACGAAATATACCCCTCGTTCGTGAAGTCCGGTTCTAATTTGAAAGATACGAGATTTATCGGGTCTTATTTTACTTGGAAAAGTAACAGTTCCAGAAACTTGTTTTAAACCGCTATTTAAATTTGTATAAAATAAATTTTTTTCTAATCTTTGATTAATTCTCTGTCTTTGCAATGGAGTTGCTTTTGTTTTTACTGCGGCAAAGTTTTCATTTTTATCGAACTTTTCTCGAGCTTTTATTAAGCGATTGTCTATTTTTTTGACACTAACTGCTTCAAAAATTCCCCCTAATGCCATTGCCAATGTTTGATTAAAAGTTTGTAAATCGTCGAGCCAACCTTTATTAAAATTAATCGTTGCCGATACGCCAGGATTGGCGAATACATTAGCATAAATAGCACTAATTTCTTCGGAATGATATTGTATTAAACTGCGATTGTGAGGGCGACTAAAATATAATCTATACCAATGAAGATTGTCTAATATAATAGGATCGCTAGTAGTTATTTCTGGTTTTCTTTGCCCGAAAGAAACCCAAAATAAAGAATTAAGATAAGCCAAATCTCGATCGATATCTTTGTCAAGAAAAGGATTAACTAGTTTATTGAGCAAATCTTTATTATCAAATTTATCTTTTTGAGCTATTTTTATTCCTGGTGTAGAAGTAATCGGTGCGGTAAATTTAGCCTGTTCGCCACTATTATAATCAGCCCAATATATTCCGGCTGCATTAAGAACCGATTCTGGAATTACTTCTTTAACTTTTAATTTTACTCTACCTTCATCTAAAAGAGGTTTAAGATCTACTGTAGGAAAACCTTGCAAAATTATAGGAGTATTCGATATTTCTAAATTTTCAAATAAAGCTCCTCCACCTCTAATATTACGAGTGCTAGCATAGCCTAAATTTGGAACTAAATTTGAATTAATATCTTCGTATGTTTCAGTATTAAGATTAACTCTTCGGGCTTCAATTCCTGGAGGATTAGTTAATTGTCCTGCTACTGAAAGAATACTGATATCTTTTTTATCTCCCGAGTCTTTCGTAAAATCTTCAAAAATTTGTGGCATTACCCAAACAGCTTGATATCCTCCTAAAGCTTGTTTCAATTTTATTTTTACTTCGACTTTACTACGTTCCGATCGACCTTGATAAACTATCCCTCCTTGCCATCCTTTAGTCTCGAAAATAACGATATTATCTGGTAGTATCCAATAGAATTGTTCCCTTTTCGGAAAATGACCGTAAGTGAGTTTATTAATAATTGCGTTATCTTCAGCAAATCTAATATCCATATCTTGGTAATTACGATCGCTATTAGGCTTAAACATCTGCGTTTTAAAAGTAAAATTATCCGTAGGATTGACAATCCAAGAATATTTAATCGCGCTGACTGTTAAAGAATTGATAATCCGTTCTTTTAAGCTTAATTCCGATTCGGGTAGCGGTTCTAATTTAGGCTCTTCTTTTGGGGTAATTTGGGGCACTGGTGTTTTTTTGATGATATTCGGAGTAGTTTCCGATGGCAAAACTTCTGCAGTTTTTAGTGGTAATGATGACTCTGTTTTTTCGATCGCACTTTCAGGTTTGGACTCGGTAATTAAAAATTCTCGATTGTTATTTTCTTGAGCGATCGTAGGAACACAATAAAACCAAAATAGCCCTTTTATTAAGAGTATTTTAAGTATTAGAGATGTAATTTTTTTTTGCAACCATATTTTTTAGTCATCTTAAAAATATTTAATAAAGAAATGGCGATAATTTGGCGATCGAGCGAGGAAATCATGACAATTAATTAAAATTAGACAAAATTTAAGTAACGGAGTTTGAGACATCTGGCTCAAACCCCATCAGTTAATTTTTAGATAGCGAGAAAATTTATTTAATCTAAGTGACCTAAACCATTAATACCAGCACCAGCTTTGATAATTGCAGTAATAGCGGCAATATCGTTATCTAAAGTAGCTGCGTTTAAAGCATTTGCTGCTTCTTGTAGGAAAGGATTATTAGTCGTTCCAGTAGTTACTGCTGCAACAGAAAGTACTGCACCAGGATCGATCGATAAATTGGCGATCGTTTCCCCGTTACCTCCGGGTGTTGCTGGTGCGGGATCGACGATCGCTGGAGTTACATTGAGAGGGCCGGCAAAATATAAGCCTGAAGGTAAAACAATTTCACCGCTTACGCTAATTGAACCATGAGAAGGTCTGGTTAGTACAACCGCACCGCTAGCCGAAGCTGTTTGTGCTTGTGCTGGTGCAGATAACAAAGCTGTTGCAGCTGTAATACCGATTAAAGAACAACCAACTTGAAAAGGGATACTTTTTAATTTAGTTACCAGATTCACTGTTTAAAATCTCCTTAGACGATTTAATGTTACAAAATTTGATAAGAATCAAATGAAAGTTTTCACCAATACATACAATATTTATTAGTGAAAAATGATTAATGACTAACGAAAAAATCTTACACGATTCACTGATAATTAACAATTAACTTGTGATTAAATAGATTAATATAGGATTAAAAGAGAGGAAATCAAGTTTTTTTTGAAGCTAAAATTGTTTATTATATATTTTTTTAGTATGTTTTAATTTTGAGACTATTATAGTTTATCAAACAAATTTATAACTTTTGTAACTATAAACGATCGAGCCACAAAAAGAGATTATTTTTGATTTATTCTTTGTGCTTAGATAACTTGTTAAATTCAGTTTTCTATTCAATGTTTTAGAGCTGACTTAACTACAAAAACAGCATTTTTTTAGAGCAATAAGTACAGGAATAAACTATGGCAAATATAATCGGTCAATTTGGACTTAACGAAACTCTGACAGGCACTTCCCAAGCGGATTTGATTGTCGGGAGTACCGAATCGGATTTGCTCCAAGGTTTGGCTGGAGATGATACTCTTGTTGCTAGTGTTAGTAACGATACTTTAGAAGGTGGCGACGGCAACGATACTCTTTTTGGCAATGCTGGCAACGATAGTTTAAATGGTGGTACTGGCAACGATACTTTAAACGGTGGATCTGGCAACGATATTTTAGAAGGTGGCGATGGCGACGATACTCTCTTTGGCGGATCGGGTAACGATACTTTAAACGGTGGATCTGGCAACGATACTTTTACAATTTTACACCGCAGCAATAACACTATCGATGGCGGGATCGGCACTAATGATGTCGTCGATTACAGCAATTTACGTCGAGCAATTAAGCTGCAAAATCAAGGTGCGATCGATAAAGGACTTAACGGTACTGATACGATTGCTAATGTTGAATCGATTATCGCTCCAGTATTAAATCCCAATCTGACTAGCGAAGTTAATACGATCGACGGTAGCGGTGCCGATACTATCCCCGGATCTTTTATCGTCGACTTAGAAAATAATACTTTAACTGTTAATGGCATTGGGGTAGCCACACCTTTTACGATCGAGAATTTTAACGGCGTTATCGGTACTCCTAATGCTGATAGTATTTCGGGTAGTTCGGCTAACGATTCTCTCGATGGTGGTGGCGGTAACGATACAATTGTCGGTACTGCTGGAAGCGATACTATCTCTGGTGGTGCTGGAGACGATACTTTAGATTATTCCGGTTTAACCGACAAAATTATCCTGCAAAATAACGGTGTAATTCAAAAAGGCAATCTCGATGCTAGTGGTGTTGGTGCTGGAGGCACTGACCAATTACAAATTACTAACGGCACTGATATTATTGAAACGATTATCGCGCCGACTGGTTTGGACAACGAAATCGACGGTACTGGCAGCAACGCCGATGCTAGCTTTGACGTTAACTTAGCAACCGGTCAATTAGATATTAATGTTGGCGGTACTACTGGAACTACTTTTAATTTTATCGCTCAAAATTTTGTTAACGTTACTGGTACTGAAGGGGCCGATACGATCGCCGGATCTGATGCAGATAACTCCTTAAGTGGTGGCGGCGGTAACGATATCATTCTTGGTGGCATGGGTAACGATGCGATCGATGGTGGTACTGGTACTGATACGGTCGATTATTCTAATTTCTTCGGTGCGATTAGGCTTCAAAACCAAGGCATTATCGATAAAGGTGGAATGGGTGCTGATACTATTGGCGATAGTTCTGGCAACCAAACCATCGAAAGAATTGTCGGCGCATTAGGGCAAAATAACGCGATCGACGGTACTGGCGATAACGGAACTGCGACATTCAATATCGACCTGACCAATAATAGTTTAACTGTTAACAATATCAACGGAAACAGTCTCAACTTTGCGGTTGAAAACTTTAATAATGTTATCGGTACTGCCAATAACGATACGATTACAGGTAGTAGTGGTAGCGATACTTTAATTGGTGGTGCTGGTGACGATACTTTTGGCGGATCTTTGGGTTCGGATAGTATCGATGGTGGTACTGGCAATAATACTTTAGATTACACTGGTTTGGGTAATGCAATTACTCTCGAAAATGAAGGTGTAATTAATAAGTTGGTTGGTGCTGATACGATCGGCGGTGCTAATGGGGAACAAACCATTCAAACCATTATTGGTGAAGCCGGACAAACTAATGCGATCGATGGTACTGGTAGTGCTGCTACTGCTAGTTTTAATGTCGATTTATCGGCCACAACTGATAACTTAGTTATTAATGCCGGAACTGCTGGAATTCTTACATTTACGGCTCAAAACTTTGTTAACGTTACTGGTACTGATGGCAACGATACTATCGCTGGTAGTGCTGCTAATAATACGTTAGTTGGTGGTGCTGGTGACGATAGCATTATCGGTAGTGCTGGTAACGATATTATTGACGGTGGTGCTGGTACTAACAATACTGTAGATTATTCTAATCTCAATAGTGCTGTTACTCTGCAAAATGTAGGTGCAATTGATAAGGGTGCTTTAGGAACTGATACTATTGGTGCTACTGACGGAACTTTTGCTCAAACAATCCAAACTATTATCGGTGCAACCAATCTAAATAATGCGATCGACGGTACTGGTTCTACTACTGTAAGCTTCAGTGTTAACCTCGATACTGAAACTTTAATACTTAATGGCGGTTCAGTTGCCGGAGCTACTTTTACAGTTCGCAACTTTGTTGATGTAACTGGTACTTCTGGATCTGATAGCATTGTTGGTAGTGCTGCTAATAACACTTTTGTCGGTACTTTAGGTGACGATACGATCGCAGGTGGCGCAGGTAACGATACTTTAGATTATTCTGCTTTGGGTCAAGTAATTACGCTGCAAAATAACGGCGTAATTCAAAAAGGTGCTTTAGATATGATGGGTGTTGGTGCTAGCGGTACTGACCAGTTAGAACAAGCTACTGGGACTACTGATATTGTCGAAACTATTATCGCCCCAACTGGATTGGCTAATACGATCGACGGTACTGAAAGCAATGCTAATGCTAGTTTCAACATTAATCTAGCCTCTGGCCAATTAAATATTAATGTTGGCGACATGAGTGGAATGGGTGCGGGAACTACTTTCAACTTCATCGCGCAAAACTTTGTTAACGTAGTCGGTACTGCTGGAAGCGATGCTATCGTTGGTAGCAGCGCAGATAACTTATTTACTGGAAGTTTAGGTGACGATACTTTAATTGGTGCTGCTGGTACTGATACTGTTGATTACACTGCTTTAGATGCTGGAATGGGAACAGTAACTTTAAACAATGCTGGTGTAGTTGAAAAATTCGATATGGCCGCTACACTAATCGGTACTGACACCATTCAAACCGTTGAAGTTATCAACGCTAACGCCGGATCTTCGATCGATGGTTCTTCTGGAAGTAACGTACCTGGAAGCATTCCTGGAAGCTTTAATGTTAACCTAACAACTGGTAATTTAACTATCCAAGGAATCGCTCCTGGCGGTGTTAGCAATCCTAGCTTCACTATTACCGGCTTTGATAACGTAACTGGTACGGTTAATGACGATACCATTACTGGTAACGCTAACGATAACGTATTTGGTGGCAGTGCTGGTAACGATAGTATAATTGGAGGTGATAATGCTACAGCAACTGGTGATACGATAAATTACACTACTGCTGCTGGCTTTACTGGCACAGTTACATTGAAAAATGCTGGTGTAGTCGATAAATTTGACACATCTGGGGGAGCGATCGGTACTGATAATATTCAGACCATTGAAAATATTAACGCTAATGCCGGATCGTCTATTGACGGATCTTCTACTGGTACTATCCCCGGAAACTTTGTTGTCGATCTGACAGCAGGTACTTTACAAATTCAAGGAATCACTGTTAACGGTACTACAAATCCAAGTTTCAATATTAGTGGTTTTGATAACGTAACTGGTACTGTTAATGACGACATGATTACTGGTAATGCTGATGCTAATATCCTCGGTGGCTTTGATGGTGCTGACATGATTACTGGTGGTGCTGGCGCAGATACTTTTGTATTAGGTGATGGTACTACTGTTTTCTACAGCGATGCTGGTGCCGCTGACTTTGCTACTATTAGTGACTTTACTGTCACGCAAAACGATTTACTTCAACTTACTGGTGTTGAAGCTGATTATACTTTTGCAAATGACGCAGGTAATACAAACATTACTTTAAATTCCAACGGCGATTTAATTGCCACACTTACAGGTGTAACAGGATTTAACGCTGCTGTAAGCGCAACTTTTGTTTAATGCTTATTTGTAATTGAAGCAATTTAAATTCTAATATTTCGCCTGCGGTTAAAAAACTGCGGGTGTTTTTTTAATCCTAGATTGTATCGGTACAAATATACTGTTTCCCTCGCGCAATAGTTATTTAAAAATCAATCTAACTGCGATCGCTCTTTTGTTCCCAAATATAAAACCTTTTTACCCAGCAGGATAATTGATGTTAAGCTAAAAGTTATTACAAGCGTAACTACGAAAAATGCACAAAGTAAAACTGCGTAAAGTTGGCAATTCTCTAGGTACATCATTTCCTAAAGAAGTTCTCAGCAAATTAGGAGTAAAAGAAGGAGAAACACTCTTTATCGTCGAAACTGCCGAAGGCATCTTTTTAACTCCTTACGATCCTAATTTTGAGAAAGTAATGGATACGGCCAGAAGAATAAGCGATCGCTATAAAAATGCACTTAAAGAATTAGCTAAGTGAAAGCCGAACCGATTTGGATTGAAGCTAAAGAAGCTAAATTTATTCACGAATTACAAATAGATATTTTTGGGGGCAAAAGAGGAATTAGAGATGAAAATTTATTAGAATCGGCCCTAGCAAGACCAAAACAAAAATGGACTTATGCCAAACCTTCATTATTCGATCTGGCTGCTGCTTATGGTTATGGTATAGCTAAAAATCATCCATTTATAGATGGTAATAAAAGAACTGCTTTTGTTATCTTGGCAACCTTTCTAGAAATTAATAATTTTATACTTGAAGTACCAGAAACAGAAGTAGTTTTAACTATGGAAAAATTGGCAGCAAGCACTTTAAATGAAGATGAATTAGCAACTTGGTTAGAGAAAAATAGTTCTCAAATTAATAATTAATCTAATATTTTTATGCGATCGCTCTTCGTTAATATTCTCGCCGAAAAAGCGATCGCCCTTGTTATCTATAAAACCTCTCTGCCTAAATAAGGTTGCAAAACTTCAGGAATTTTAACAGTACCATCTGGTTGCTGATAATTTTCTAAAATAGCGGACATAGTGCGACCGACTGCTAAACCAGATCCGTTTAAAGTATGGGCAAATTTAGTGCCTTTTTTACCTGCTTCTTTAAAACGAATGCTAGCCCGTCGCCCTTGGAAGTCGGTACAATTAGAACAGCTAGAAATTTCGCGATATTTGCCCGAAGATGGCAGCCAAACCTCTAAATCGTAACATTTTGCCGCACTAAAGCCTAAATCTCCGGTACATAATTCTAGGACTCGATAGGGCAATTTTAAAGCTTGTAAAATATCTTCAGCATTTTTAACTAAAGATTGATGTTCTGCTTCGGAAGTATCGGGATGGACTATTTTCACCAATTCTACTTTATTAAACTGGTGCAAGCGAATTAAACCGCGAGTATCTTTACCGTAACTTCCCGCTTCGCGACGGAAACAGGGAGTATAAGCGCAATGATAGATCGGTAATTGCGATGCTTCTAAAACTTCTTCGCGGTATAAATTAGTAAGTGGTACTTCAGCAGTTGGTATCAACCAAAGATCGTCATCTTTACACTGAAAACTTTCTTCAGCAAATTTTGGTAATTGACCCGTTCCGGTTAAACTAGAAGTATTAACTAATGCTGGTGGCATTACTTCAGTATATCCCGCAGCTATTTGCCGATCGAGCATAAAATTAATTAAAGCCCGTTCTAATGCCGCACCAGCACCGATTAAACTAACAAATCTACTTTGGGCTATTTTAACCGAGCGAGGGAAGTCGATAATACCTAGTTTTTCGCCTATTTCCCAATGAGGTAAAATACTGTCATTATTTTCTGGTAAGTATTCATCTCCCCAACGACGCACTTCAACATTTTCAGCTTCACTTTTGCCGATCGGGGTTGTTTGACTGGGTAAATTGGGAAGTTCTAATATTTTAGTTTCTATTTGGGCTTTTAATTGTTTTTCTTGCGGTTCTAATTCTCCTAACTTACTTTTAAGTTCGTTTCCTTCTGTTTTCAAACTTTTAATTTCATCTCCAGCCGGATCGCTACCGCTTTTAATCTTCTGACCTATCAGTTTACCAATTTCATTGCTGCGGGTTTGCAACTGGGTGCGAGTAGTTTCTAATTCCCGTTGTTGCACGGAAAGATTTATAATAAGCTCGATCTGATATTGGTCGCTGTTGCGGCGATCGAGCAATTCTTGAACTTGTTCTGGGTTTTCTCTGATTTGTTTGAGATCTAGCACCGATTCTACCCCGGAGCGTACTATATTGCTCTAAATAGGATATCGCGTTTCGTATCGGGCCGATCTCAGTTCAATCGGCAATCTTAACCAATTTACCTTCTATACGTTTGAGTATTTCTGTAATTTTTGTTTGTTCTTCTTTGGTGAGTAAGGTATCTGATAAACTAGCTAGTAGAAACCAAACTCTATCTTGATGGCTTATTTCGTTGGAGTTAAGAACGTGGTCGATCGCTCTGTCCAGAGACTTATGATCTATGAAATCATATTTTATCATCGCATTATCCTCCGGTTTAGCATAAACAGTAGATACAAGGAATAGTAAGATTTAACTTATATAAATAACTCTCCTCTTTGCCAAATTTTTAGACTAAGAATAAGATTTCTTCATATCTAATTACATTTTCCAATATAAAGATTGTGTTAACTTAGTATGTTTAAGTTTTATCAACAAAACTTATAATTTCTTAATTCGATCGTCACAGATCGATAAAATAACAGCATAAATGAAGTAAAAGATGTATAGATCCAGACATGGACAGTAAAGATTGAAAAAGTTATCGATCGAAGAAAGTACCTTTGTTTTTTACTTCTTGGCAACAAGAAATCCAAATTTTATAACTTAATTTAAGTAAATATTGTCCAGTAAGTAAGTAACTAAGTATATAAATGGATAAGCGACCTACTGACCCAAATTATAATTTGTTCTGGAAGCGAGTCAGTACCAACGTGCTTGTAAATTTTTTACTATGTTTTGCTTCGGGTTGGGCATTACTAGAACTTTTTAAGTATTTTGAGAATGTATTGGTGACATTTTCTTTTGCGGCGATTTTAGCGTTTTTACTTAATTATCCGGTTCGTTATTTGAAGAGATATTTAGGTAGAGGCTTAGCATTGGGAATAGTAATTGCCGTAACGCTTTTAATTATAATTAGTGTAGTCGGATCTTTAGCAATATATTTTTTAAATCAATTAGAACAAATTATTGAGATTATTACCGAAAGGCTAAATTCCCCAGACAGCCCTTTAAATCAATTAGATGTTTTTTTCGAAGCGAGAAATATTCAAATTGAAATAGAAGTATTGCAAGAATTAATAAAAAACAGTTTAAATTATACTATTAGTTTAATCATCGGCTCTTTATCTTCATTTCCTAATACTTTAATTAGTTTTATCTTTATTTTAGTGATCGCTTTTTTTATGTTAATTGAGGGCGAAAAATTATGGAAATTTACGCTAAAAATTATTCCAGCAAAACGGAGGGAAAGGTTTTCTAGAGTTGTCAAACAAAGTTTTATCGGCTTTTTTCGCGGTCAACTTATTATTTCTATAATTCTAACAATTGCTACTTTTTTAAGCTTCTTACTATTAAAAATTCCTTTTGCTTTAACACTTGCAATTATCATGGGATTGTTTAGTTCCATACCCGGAGTAGGAGCGACATTAGGAGTATTAACAATTGCGGCGATCGTTTTAGTACAAAATGGTTGGTTTGCGACGATCGAAGTTATAGTTTCATCGGTTATTTTGCAACAAATACAAGATAACTTTATTTCTCCGAGAATCATGCAGCAAGCAGTTAATCTCAATCCAGTAATTGTATTTTTTGCTTTAATGGTGGGGGCAAGAATTGCCGGCCTTTGGGGTATATTTATGTCTATTCCGATCGCTGCTGCTTTGGTAAGTTGGTTTGAAATAGAAGAAATGCAACACAATTCTCGAGAAAAATAGCTAAATTCAGTTACCAATGACCGCGCAAATATTGCTTTGCAACATTTGCTAGTGACCACGTACCGTGCTGTACAGCATGGTACTAGTGACCGTCAATTTAAATCCGATTA
>CAYWIH010000148.1:0-12099 GCA_964458305.1 uncultured bacterium
ACCCAAAACATCTTTTAACTGGTCAATGGTCAATGGTCAATGGTCAATGTTAAATGTCTTGATATATTAAGACGGACATCTTTATCTCGATCGCTAGCTAATTCTTCGAGACAATGTACGGGAGTATTTAAATGTCTTGCTACATAATGACGGACATCTTTATCTCGATCGCTAGCTAATCTTTCCAGACAAGATACAGGTGTATTTTTATTACTAGCTACATAACAACGTATCTCTACTTCTTTATTCCTAGCTAATCTATTTAAAATAGAAGTAGATATATTAGAATTTTGAACCACACTTATACGTATCCCTCGATCTCCATTTCTAGCTAATTTTTCCAAACAAGATACAGGTGTATTTTTATTTTCAGCTACATTTTTACGGACATTTCTATTTTCGTCAGTAGCTAATATTTCTAAATAATAGACAGGTATATTTAAATTTCTTGCTACACTTTCACGCACTATAGCCGCTTCGTCAACAACTAATTTTTCCAGACAATATACCGGAGTATTGAAATGCATTGCTACAATTTGACGGACTATATCTGCTCGATCGTTAGCTAATTTTTCTAATAAAGATATAGATATATTTTTGTTATACGGTACAGCTTGACGAACTATATCTGCTTTATCGTTAGCTAATTTTTCTAATAAAGATATAGTTGTATTTTTGTTATACGGTACAGCTTGACGGACTATATCTGCTCGATCGTTAGCTAATTTTTCTAATAAAGATATAGATATATTTTTATTGTATGCTACATATCGACGGACATCTTGATTTTTATCGTTAGCTAATATTTCTAAGCAAGATAAAGGAGTATTTTTGTTATAGGCTACAGCTTCACAAAATATTGGATTTCGATAATCGATCGCCAATCTAAAAACCGAATTAGGTAATTTGTGATATAAAGTAAAAAAAATTCTATTTTGTGTACACAATCGATCGAGAAAATCGGGATGTTCGAGTAATATTAATTCTAAAGCAGGATTATTGAAAACTTCACGAGGATAGCCTCTAAATAATTTTAATAACAACTCTGGAGGTGAATTAGGATTTTCTGCTACAGCAGCTTTTACTTTATTACTATTCTCGGCTAATTCCCAAAGTCGATCGCTTGGAGTGTTTATATTTTTTGCTATTTCTAAATCTGTTAAATTCATCTCGATCGCACGACAAAAAAAATAAATTATGAGTATAAATCAAACAATCTATACTCATTTTAATAATTTTAATCTCGATTTCTATTAGCAGAACACCAAGTAGATACTATTTCAATTCGTGCTGCTGCCATTAGTTCGTTAATTTTAGCTTCTTCGCATTCATAATCATTTTTTAAAATCGCCTCGGCTTTATTTTTAGCTTCTTCAGCAGAAGTACCAAAAGCAATTATTTCCTCATCTTTATTTCCCGTAATTTCTTCGACAGAAACCGTGCAATTATAAAGCGGATCTTCTCTTCTTATTTCTCTTACCATTTTTCTAATTTTGCTATTTACTGTTTACTTAGATCGAGTAGTGAGTAGGGAGAGTGGGAGAACAATATTAGAGTAATTCCAAGTTTTAGTTGGGAGAACAATATTAGAGTAATTCCAAGTTTTAGTAATGCGCGAATTAATTTCAAGCTTAAAAACCCCTGACCCCTGACCTTCTAACCACTCCCTGACCTCTGACCTCTGACCTCCTACCGCGACTGATTGACCCTTTTTCAATTAAGTCGATAACCATCCTTTGTATCGAACCAGTGAATTTTATCTGGTGGGAAAATAAACTTAACCCGATCGCCTTCTTTAATATTTTTATTTTCCTGAGCAATTAAAACGCGGACTGTAATTTTTGTGCCTTCGATCGGCACGATATCAAACTTTTCTCTTTTTTTATCTTGATTACGTTCTAAAAATTGCGATCGATCTATTTGGATGCTAACTAAATTTTCTTTACCCAATTCTTCTATTAAATAAACTTCACCAGAAATAGCTTCGGAATTTTCTAATTCTACTAAACGAATATCTTCGGGACGAATTCCTAATACTATATGTGGTGGTGGGGTCGGTAAATCCGGTAAAGATATTTTAAAATCGCCGATAATTGCTTGACCTTCAACGCATTTTAAGGTTAATAAATTCATTTGCGGACTGCCAACAAAACCCGCGACAAATTCGTTAGCTGGGTGGGTATAAATGCGACTGGGAGGATCTAATTGTTGTACCATCCCATCGTATAAAACAGCCACTTTACTAGATAATGTCATCGCTTCAGTTTGATCGTGAGTGACGTAAACTACTGGTTTATTTTGTTGTTTAAATAATTGTTTTAATTCGGCTCTAACTTGTTCGCGCAGTAAAGCATCTAAATTACTTAAAGGCTCATCTAATAAGAATACTTCAGGATTGCGTACCAAAGCGCGGGCTAATGCTACCCTCTGTCTTTGTCCTCCAGATAGTTGGGAAGGTTTACGATCGAGCAGTGGTTCTAATCCTAATTTATCAGCTACTTGCTTCACTCTAGTTTCAATTTCAGATTTAGATATTTTTCGCAGTTTTAAAGATGTGCCGATATTTTCTGCTACATTCATATGGGGATAAAGAGCGTAACTTTGAAATACCATCGCAATATCGCGATCGCCAGGTGCGACTCTGTTGACGTTTTTACCCCCGATCGAGACTTGTCCTTTGGTTGGTGGTTCTAAACCTGCTATCAAGCGCAATAAGGTCGATTTTCCGCATCCAGAAGGCCCGAGCAAGGTCAGAAATTCCCCATCTTCCACTTCGATGGTAATATCTTTAACGGGAATTGCTTTGGGGGTGTATTTTTTTTGTAAATTATTTAATTGTAGTTTAGCCACAATTTTTCGTTTCACTCCTATCGAATCTGTAAGTATAGAATAAAACACCTCCTCAGCTTAAGTTACGGTCGAATGGGTGCAATAATGCTAGTAGCAGATTGGAAGAAAAACTTAAAAATAGTTAAACTATTGTCAAATATCTAGTAAGTAATTAGATTGAAATTTTTGGAATTAGTTTATGGTTACGAAACTGTCAGCAACAGTTATGGCGACAAGTAATGCGCCAACTATAGTCCCCGATCGCGTTAAAGAAACTGTTCGCAAACCCTATCCTAACTATAAAGTGATCGTCCTCAACGATGATTTTAATACTTTCGAACACGTTGCCAATTCTTTGAAAAAATATATTCCGGGAATGAGCGACGATCGCGCTTGGAGTTGTACTCACCAAATTCACAACGAAGGACAATCGATCGTTTGGGTAGGCCCTCAAGAACAAGCAGAATTATACCACCAACTGTTGAGCCGCGCTGGTTTGACGATGGCTCCTTTGGAGGCTGGTTAAATTAATGGGGGACGATAATGAGGGTAGGTTAGTCTGGAATCATTCTACGCATATTTCTGGTTTGATTCCAGTCCTCGAAAAATTAATTACTCTCGGGGGAATTCAAACTGTTACCCCCGGGGTAATCAGTCGCGCTAGAGGTCACTGTCCTAAGTTAAAATTAAGGATATCCGTGCCGATTCGTGGCGGTTATAAGGCGATCGCCAGAGTTGGAAAAAGCGTTCAAGAGGTTTTTATTCTCACCGAGTTGAATAAAGAAGATCTCGAAGCGGCGATCGCTCGATCTCTAAATTAAAGTTCGGCACGAAATTGCTCGATAACTCGGTTCAATCCTACTGAATTGGATGCTTTGAACAGCACTCGATCGCCGGATTTTACTGTTTCTTTTAATTTTTTTAATAATTCTTGACGAGAGTGAAATAATTGCGTTGCGATCGATTCTCCAGCACCTGCGGCTATTTCTGCTGTTTCCGGTTCGTCAACTAAAACAAACAAAAGATCTATTGCTAATTTTTTTGCCGTTTCTCCCACTTGGCGATGCAGTCGGGCAGATTCTTCACCTAGTTCTTTCATCGTACCTAATACGGCAATATGGCGCAAGCCAGGAGTTTCTTTGAGTAAGTTTAGGGCTGCGATGGTAGACTCTAAACCAGCGTTATAGGTTTCGTCGAGAATAACGATATCTTCTGGCAAATTAAGCAATCTCGATCGCCCTTCTGGCAAACTAACCGCCATACCTCGTTCTAGCTTTTTAAGATCTATTCCCAATACTTTAGCCACTGCTATTGCTGCTAAATAATTATAGGCATTGTGACGGCCCGGTAAAGGTAAAGGTAAATTCAATCCTTCTACTTGCAAAATATCTCGCTCGATTAAT
Source organism: uncultured bacterium (assembly GCA_964458305.1). Taxonomy (GTDB): domain Bacteria; phylum Cyanobacteriota; class Cyanobacteriia; order Cyanobacteriales; family JASJDA01; genus JASJDA01. Next base: position 4,233 of record CAYWIH010000148.1, read on the forward strand.
TTTCCGCAAATATTTCCCCCTTCTAAACCAAATGTTATGGTTTCTCCTTGCCAAACTTCAGCCGCAGTCTTCATCAAAAGTCGATCGTCGTGATTTAATATTGCTACGCTCGATCGTTCCATTTCTGCTAATAATTCGCATTTAGCTTTAGCTATAGCTTCGCGCGATCCTAACCTCCCGATGTGTGCCGTACCAACGTTAGTTATTACTCCTATTGTCGGACGAGCGATATTAGTTAGTAAAGCAATTTCTCCTGAAGCGCGCATTGCCATTTCGATCGCTGCATAATTGTGTCCTAAATCCAATTTTAATAGTGTTTTCGGCACGCCAATTTCATTATTATAATTTGCTTCTGTTTTTAATACTTTTCCGGTTGTTTCTAAAACCGCAGCAATTAATTCTTTAGTGGTGGTTTTTCCTACCGAACCGGTAATAGCTACGATCGGAAAGTCGCAGCGATCGCGCCACCATCTGGCAATTTTTTGATAAGCTTTTAAAGTATCTTTTACTAAAAATTGTGGAATATGCTTTGGTATTTTAACGGATAGGTTTCGGGAAATAATTAGGGCGATCGCGTCTTTTTCTATTGCTGTTTCGATAAAATTATGTCCGTCAAAATTTTGTCCTTCTAAAGCTAGAAATATTTTTCCTGCGAGTGGCTTGCGGCTATCAGTTCCTATTCCTAATGCTTTTATTTTGCTAGCCTCTTTTGTTAAATTTAAATTGTCGGGGGCGATAATTTGCTGAAGCTGACCTAAACTGATTTCGAAAGACATATTAGCAGGATATATAACGATAAGGTTTGCTGATTTTTATCTGTATCGCTCGCTGTTGATTTTACTTACTTTTAATCTTACTTGTAATAAAAATAAATGAAGTTGTTAACCCTGACAAGAGCGATCTTTACATAATTATCAAAAATTTACATTGTAATTTGCTTATACTATATTTAGATATAAATAGAAAAGTATAGATCGAATTCAGAAATTAGCGAAAAGTTAAATGTAACTAAAATATAGACTCGATCTGTATCGAATAAATAGCCCAATAATTTTAACAACTACTTATTTCAAAAAAACAGATATTTCTTCTGTATAAATACTGAAATTATAAAACAACAAATAACAAAAGTTGAGCGAGAGAGGAAGGATAAATATAGTGACTATATCGGCGATAAGATACTCAAAAGAGGAAGATACTTCTGTTGCACAACAATTAATATACGACCGTTTATTACAAGATGTTCGCAGCGAATCGGCTGAAGTTCTTATAGAAAATTTTTACGACTTATTTATTGAAGGAACGGGATATAAAGATCTTAAAGTTCGTCAAGCTTTAGAAAAAATTGTCAAAGTAAAAGGCAATGAAGAGCAATTTTATCTTTTTTTAAATCGCTGTTGCCACATTTTTATCAATCATTGGCAAATGCAATCCAATTTGCAACCAGCGATCCGAGAATTGATCGATCTGTTTCAAAATTTACGATCGCCCGATTCGGTTTACTCTCGAGTTTCCAAACGTTTGCGGGTTTTAGTTAAAAATTTTACTCAAACGCAATACTATATCAAATTACAACGTTTAGCAAGAGTAATCGACAAAAAAGAGACTACCAGCAACTATGTCGGTAACTTGATTACTCGCTATCCTTATTTGTACGAACATTGTTTGCTAAGCGAAGATAGCAGTTACGAAGCTAAACGCGTCATCCAAAAAATTCAATTCCAAAATCAACATAATTTCGAGTTAGATCTTTCTCGCTACGTTACTTATCAGGTACGTTTGGGACAAATGCTTAAGTCTGGAGAGCTATCCCAGGCTAAATTGCAAAATATGAAACCAGCTTTCAATCCTACTTTATTAAGCGATGGAGAGTTAGGATCTGCTTTAAAACATTTTGTTGGTAAAGCTGAAGAAGGACGTACTTATCGAGATTTGTCTCAAAGTTTTTTAGCCTATTCCAATCGCGCCCCTAATTATAAATCTTTTAAAAATAATTTATACGAATATTTATTACCTTCGATCGATTCTCGATATGGAGGACATCAATTTAACAACAAACTTCACAAAAAAATTCAAAATATACTTCCTAACTCCGACAATCAGAAACCGAGTGATTTTTTGATTTTACGTACTGGTTGTCAGTTGATCGATTTTCTAGTCGTTGCAAGTTCTCGCAATCCCCAACATTACGTTTTTGTAGATTTAATAACTAATATCGGGCCGACTAACACCGTTGGGTTATTATTGAAGTTGGTCTTACTTTGTAATAAACTCAAGCCCTATCTCGAAAAAAGATTTTCTATTTTATTCGGCCATTACGAATCTTTTACTAGAGAAGGCGTTCCTTGGTTAATTAAATCTCTCGAAAATACTCACGTTGCTTTTAGTATTTATTTCGGCAAGGTAGATTTATCTTGCTTAAATCATATTATTCGAGTCACTCAGTAACTATTAATTTTCTTAAATAATTGTCTCGATCGATCCCAACGAGCATTGTTTCGATCTTAAATTAGAATACTAAAGCTCGATTCGCTCCAATATGTTTTCGATCGCTCCTCGATTGCGCCAAACTTTCGCTAAAATCTGTTTAGTTTTATTTTTATCTTTAATTATTGGTTTATCAATTGGTATTACTCGTTCTGTTGCTATTTCCGATCCGAACCTATCTAGCCTCACCGCTCGAGTTAACTCCCTCCGAATTCGAGTCGATCGACTCGAATCAGAAATTCGTAATTTAAACAATTTAACGAGGAGAAACGTCCCTACAAATCGCTCTGACCTTCCTCGATTATCCCTCGATCGAGACCGATCGAGAGCGATCGAATCTGACGATCCTATGTTTCAACGTTTGGCTACTTTAGTAATCGAACTCAAACAAGAAATAAACGATTTAGAATCCAGACTTGAAAAAGTAGAGGATATTATATATTAATCGCCTTACTTTTTAAATTAATTATTATTAACTTTCCCCGCTCTTAATAGTAATTTAGCTTTTAAATTAAGGAGCGTTATTTTCTTGGGGATTCTTTTCTTCTTGTTGTTCTGGTTGAGGTTTTTTGTCTAACAAACGTTTTTCTCGTTTTTTGCGATCTGCGGCGATCGCTTCTTCCATTACATTCAATACTTGCTCCATTTTCTCTAAATTGGAACGATATAAATCCAAATCTTTTTGAATTTTTTCTGAAGAAAATTTTAACCCTTCAGATATCGTCTCGAGAGCTTTATTGCGTTTTTCTTTGTCTTTTACTAATTCTGGATCTGCTTTTTCTAAAACGGTATATAAACCAATAGCAAATAAACGGCTATATTTATAATTAGGGTTGTTAGCAATTTCTTGTAATATTGTTGCTATATTTTCCGTTCCTGCCAGAGAATTTGGCGAAGCGATCCAAGCAACTAGTTCGTCTTTGGGTATTCTTTGAGCTATTTCTAGGGTATTTCCAGCTTCTTCGCGGTATTTTTGGGGATCTCCACCCACAGACTGACAAAGAGCGTTAAAAATTGACTCTTTATCTTGTTCTGGTTTATAACCGCTCATGAAGCGATCGAAAGATGTTACTACACCCAAACAGTAGATCGGATCTACTTTAAAATTAGCGTTGACGGAGAGTAAGTGCATTTCTACCATCAATTCTTCGACTACCCGACGATATATCGAGTTAATCGGTCGGACGTGATGAGTATAAAAATCTCTCTTAGTATCGGAGACAGTGCGAACTTTATCCACAGAGCAGACATTCTTAAATTAAGGACTAAATTTTATTCTCTCTTTTTTTATCTTTTTTGCCAAGCAAAATATATATAGTTATATTTTATTGTCTTTTACAAATCATCTCTAGATCGCACCTAGCCATCTTTTCAAGCCGATCTACTCATGAGATCTATGATGCGATCGCATTTTTTGATAACCTGTTTGCAGTCAATCGATACTATGAATAAAGAATGCCGATTAGATCTTTTTGGAGAGCTGTTAAAGTAGAAACTGCCGAACCTCCTTACGATACCTTACATCTGAAGGTTTTATATCCGGCTCAGGAAACTGAAAAGGAACAACAAATCTTTTTACCTGCTAATTCAGAAATTGCTCCCTTCCCTGTGATAATCTTTTTCAACGGTGCTAATTGTAGTTTGGAAGGTTATCAATGGCTGGGAGTGGAACTGGCAAAAAGAGGAACGGTCGTAATATTATTTAACTGGGTGGCGGAATTAATACCTGGTATTGTTGGACTCGCTCCTGCTAGATTTAACCAAGATGCAAGAAAACCCGATGTTTATGGAACTATTCCCACTACTACGGTTTTACCGCTAATTTTAGCTGAATTGGAGCGGCTCAATTCTCAAGGTCTGCTTGCTGGTATGCTGGATTTAGAAAATATTGCGATCGGGGGACATTCTGCTGGTGCTAGATTAGCACTTGAAAATGCAACTCCTCAGTTTTTTCCTCAGCTTAAGGCTGTTTTTGTTTACGGTGGCCACTCTGCTGGTGCGGTTCAATCTGGATACGAACCAGGTACTATTTTAAAGTTACCTTCTATTTTGCCAACTTTATTAATCGGGGGAAATTGCGATGGAATAATCGCTAATGCAAGCAGTATTTATGGTTTGGAAAAATGGGAAACTCCAGCTACTCCAATTATTCGCACTTTTAAAGAAGGTATTTCTAGCGATAGAAACGATTCTTATTTAGTAATTTTAGCTGGAGCTAATCATTATTCTATCAATCAAAATATAGATATTACAGATAATTTATCTTATCGAGATTTTACAGCTACTCAACCTCGAGAGAAAATTCATTCTTTATTAGCAGAAACGATCTCTTTATTTATTGAATCTTATCTTTTAAACCAAGATTCAGCCTCCGATCGATTAATGGAATTACTAGAAACTAATAAAGATCTAATCGCTAATTTCGATCGCAAATAATTTTATTTAATACCTTTTGCAGAAAATAAAATCGATAAATCTAATAAAAATCAGTTATTCAAATAGTCGTTAACTATTCTTCTGACTTCTGTACGAACTTACCATGGTACGTTCCTAACTGACTTCTGAGTTCTGAGTTCTGACTTCTGACTTCATAGAGTGTAGCAATATTAAACAGAAACAGTATAAATGTCTTTATCACCAGAATTAATTACCCTGGGAAAATATTTAGCCGGGGAATTTGATAACGAACAACAAGCAAGTTCCGAACCTATTTGGTACGTTCATTTACGTTTGTGGCTGCGTCCGGTAAACTTATTTACTAGCAATAGCATCGCTTTATTTGCCGAACAAGCTAGCGTAGTTAACATAACCAAACCCTATCGTCCCCGCATTCTCAGATTACAGCAGCACCCGAGCGATCTTAACTCCCTCCAAGTAAAATATTATATGTTCCCCGATATCGCCGAATTTCGCGGGGCCGGAAGACAAGCAGAATTATTGCAAAAGATTACTCTAGAAAAAATAAAATTCCTACCAGATTGTACTCTAAATGTCAAGGTAGAGCGATCGAACTTGGGAAGATACAAATTTACTACTTCACCAGCTACAGAAAAAGCTTGCACTTTTACTTATCAAGGGGATACTTATCAAGTATTTCTCGGTTTTGAAGTCACCTCGAATGAATTAAAAACTTACGACAAGGGGATCGATCGCGAAACAGGTAAAGCTACTTGGGGGGCGTTAATGGGGCCTTATTGTTTTACAAAAATTAACGATTTTGCCGCCGAGTTGCCGATTTAATTATCAGTCGATCGAGATAGAGCAAAATTATAATCCCAATAATAATACTAGCAGCAGCAGCAAGCCAAAAAAGATCGGCAAAATCGCGCGATCGATCTAAGGCATAACCTCCTAATGGGGGGCCGATAAAATAGCCGATCGCCCAACATTGAGAGTTTAAACCTAGATAAAACCCCCGTAAAGATGGCGGGGCTAAATCGGCTACTATGGCAGAAGCAGAAGGTGTATAAGCTACCATCGCTATACCTAAAATACCTAAAGCGAAAAAGGCCCAAAATAAAGCGTATTTGTCAGCGACTCCCGTCACCCAGATAAAAATAAAACCAATGCCCCACAATAACATAGATATTATCAAAGATCTGGCCCGAGTAAAACGATTTAGAAAGCGAGCGACTGGTAACTGACAAATAGCAGCAAAAACTATATGCCAACTGTAAATAATACTAATTATGCCCGGTGGAAATCCGTTTTCAAATTCTGCTGTGGCAACAAATTTTTTAAAATATAGGGGCATAGTAGTTTGTGTTTGGGAAATGTAGGTAGTAAAAAGGATATTTACTAATAAAAAAATTAATAAACGTCGATCGCTCAATGCTGTTATCCAAGCTTTTGAGATTTGAATTTCTCGATCTTCTTCTAGGAATTGATAGGTTTCAGAAATTGCCAAATAAATTACTAGAAAAAAGATAATAAAAGAAATACCATCGACGACAAATAAACCGCGATAATTACCTAAATTAGCGATCCAAGCCCCTCCCAATACTACTCCCAAACCTAAGCCGATCGTATCGGCTAACCTAGTAATTGCAAAAGCTTCGTTACGCTGTTCTACTGTTGTTAAATCTACTACTGCTGCTTCAGTTGCGGGCCAGTATAAACCAATTCCTAAACCCATTAATAAATTCCCAATAATAAAAATCGGAAAATTATCCGCCAGGGCTAAAAAAATATCGGCCACAGCAGAAATTGCTGCAGAAAGTAATAAGGTTTTTTTTCTGCCAAAACTAGCAGAGTCGGTTAAATTACCTCCTAAAAAACGCCCTAAAACTCCAGAAAGTGACGCGCTCGTTCCTAAGCCAAATCCTACTTCTGTCGCCGACAAACCAACAGTATCGACAAAAAAAATCGGTGCGTAAAATAAAGTAAATCCCGTGCCAATTTGGGATAACAATCGACCTGCAGCTAAGATCCAAACTTGGATTTTTAAATTAGGTAGCTGGAATAATTTTCTTGGGGGCACGATAAAAATAGTAGGGTAAATATTTGATGTTTTGTTTTTTTGATTTTTTTTTTGTTAGCTAATTTTAAAATTATAATATAAGCTTCGATCGCTTTCAATTTGTTCTTTTTTATCCCGCTTATTTCTCTTTTGTTTCAATTTTAAAATTAAATAGATCGAAATAAAGATCTTACCCTTTTTATGAATTACTGTCGATCGCTGATGCTGCAGCAGGCCGCGAACTTCTACACTAAATATCTTCTTGCTTTTGAAAAACACTATTACCCGATTGTTTTTGACTTTTAACTTTTGACTTTTGACTTACAATACCCGTCCGTTCGCGGCGAAGTTTGTGAATCGCTAATTGGCAATTTTTTCATCAACAAATTGTAAATATTGCATCTAATAACTATATAACTAAATTTTTGTTAAATTGCTTGAATCGATCCATCTACCAACGATAATATTACTATTGACAAGACAAACATTAAATTTTTATTAAAAAAAAATATAATTATTAAATAACGTGACAAAATATCAGAAAAAAATCTAAATAGCAGTTTTTAATGTATAGTTAGAAACAGTTTTTAGTAAACAATATTCGCAAAAAGTAATAAATGTACAAAAATAAAATTCTGTGGATTGCTAGTTTAACTTTTATCTTAGTGCTGATAGTAGCTGGTTCTCAAATGGCTTATTTCCCCGGAGATATTGCCATAACTAATACAGTACAATTTCTGACCCCAAACAGCGAAGGTTGGGCTAAAGCAATTACTGCGACAGCTAAAATGCCTTTGAGGTTAGTTTTATTAGCAATAACGTTCGGTTTGGCTTGGTTGCTGAGTGGATGGATCGCATCGGTACTGTCGATGGTAAGTTATGGAGTAGCTTTCGTAGTAGGAGATTTCGTCCTCAAACCAG
>CAYWIH010000149.1:0-11964 GCA_964458305.1 uncultured bacterium
AAGCATATAAAATTATATATTACCCAATCGATAAATTTAAAATAGAATCACGCAAAATAAGCAAATAAAAATCGACTTACACAGGAGTAATAGCTAAAATTAGCAGGACAATAATGATAGATAATAACATCCGTTTGTTACGCACGGAATTTGTAAACACTCAAGTAATCGCTCTCGATACGGGTAAAAAGTTAGGAGTAGTAAAAGAGCTATTAATAGACCTCGATCGCAGAGAAGTAGTAGCTTTAGGTTTGCGAGATAACGCTCTTTCTCTGTCGGGATTACCAAAATATATGTATTTAACCACTATCCGCAAAACAGGAGATGTGGTTTTAGTCGATAATGAAGATGTTATCGAAGATATCGACATCGAAGGTTTTAGTAATTTAATTAATAGCGAAGTAATTACCGAAGCAGGAGAACCTTTAGGTCGAGTTCGCGACTTTCAATTTAATGCAGAAAACGGTCAAATTTCATCGATAATTATTGCCTCTTTAGGCTTTCCACAAATCCCCGACCAAGTAATTAGTACCTACGAACTACCGATCGAGCAAGTTGTCAGCACCGGGCCGAATCGTTTGATCGTATTTGAAGGTGCAGAAGAACGTTTAGAACAACTGACAGTAGGAGTTTTAGAACGTTTGGGAATTGGCAAACCAATCTGGGATAGAGAAGAGGACGCAGGCTATTATCCGCCCACAGTCCAACCAGAAAATCAATTACCAACAGGAGTTCCCGTACAACCGATCGCCAACCCAGTGGAAAATGTTAGAAATACTGGGGTAGCAGAAAGATGGGATGAAGACGAGTGGGAAGAAAACCAGATCGCACCACCACCAAGACAACAAGTAGATGCATTTCGCGATCGAGAATACGAAACGGTAGATTTAGAAGAAGATAATTGGGGAGATGTTAGAAGAGAAAAAGAAATTCCCAATTACCAAAAACCAGTCCCCCCTCGTCGTCAACCAGAATACGATTACAATGACGAAGATATTAGCGGAGATGTCTGGGATGATGATGTTAAACCTACTAATAACCCACCCCTAAATATTCCGATCAAGAAAAAAGAAAAAGCTCCAGAATACGAAGAAGAAATGGGTTAAAAATAGCTCTTAAAAATGCACGCACGAATTTGGCAATCTTCCGCTCGATCGGGTTGCCAATTTTTATTATAAATTAGATTAAATAATATCTTTTTGTTTTTGCAATATAAGTATTAAACTCAACATAATTCCAATAAATAACATAATAATGCTCCAATGTATCCCTAAATTAACAGCAAAAGCGTGACCGTAGTTTTGATAGGATTTATTAATAATGCCTTCGGCTTCGCCAATTGCCGATTGAGATTTTTCTTTCCATTGACTGTATTCTTCCTGCCATCGATCGATTTCTTCTTGATATAGATCGACTTTTTTACGATATTCTGCGATCGTTTTTTTATAATTATCTAATGCAATTTGATACTGTTGCCGAGCTGCAAAAGAATTATTAACCGGATCTGGGGGCGGTTCGGGAAGATTGCCTGGTTCTTGAGGTTTTTGAGGTTCTGCTAAATCTACAGCCGGATCGTATTTAGAGTTTATTTCTGGAAACTTACAGAATTTAAATAAATTTTTACCCAAACAATTGCATTCCTCTTTTTCAGAATTAGTGAGATTTTTACGTTCGGCCTCAGACAAATTCCAACACCGATCGCTAGCAACATCTTTGCCGATACCAGTAATAGTAACTAAAGATTCAAAAGACCACTTGGTTAAAGTTATTTGATTTAAAAATTGTCCTGTCGCTCCAAAAGTATTTATTGGCAAAACACCACCACCAAAAGTAATTTGGGGAACGAGAAAAATAATTGTTAATAAAGGAGCAATATTTTGATTGGGGGAAATTGTCGAAACCAATAAACCCATCACCGTCCCAGCCAAAGTAGTTAAAACGAGGGTAATATAAAATCCAATCAGTGCGTCTAAAGAATTAGGAATATCGATCGCAATTAATCTAAAAAATAAGAAAACACCTGCTTGATATAAAGCCAATAAAATACCGACCCAAAGCTTTGAAAAAATATAAGGTATGATTTGCAGCCCCACCGTGCGTTCTCGAAGATAAATATCTTTTTCTTTAACAATTTCACGCATCGTAGCTAAACTACCGATCATCACCGCAATTAAAGAAGTCGTAAAAAGCATTGTAATTGCTTGTCCGACATCGCCATCGGCCGAATTGAATAACTTGCTTTGCCAAGTAAAAAGATCTAACATTCCTAAAATGGGAGCTATAGCCAGCATCAAAAATAAACTAGCCCGATCGCGGATGAGAATGGCAAGATTGCGCTGAGATAGAATAAAAAATTGTCGCCAACCAGCATGATGCTTGACTTTATTACCCGACAATGACTGATTAAATTTGCTATTGATACTAAATTGTGAGGGTTCGGGAATATTGCCTTGTGGCTTTTGAACGTATTCTTGATGATAAGAAGATTGCGAATATTCTTGGTGCCATACTTGGGGCGATTTTTCCCTTTCGACGCGATGATAAATTTCGTTAAACTTAGTTACCCCAAAATAAGTAGAACTAGTGTCTGGCGGCCCGAAATAAGCTAAATGCCCTCCTTTTGCCAAAAACAGAACTAAATCGCACAACATCACGTTTTCTGTAGCGTGGGTAATGAGAACGATCGTACAACCAGAATCGGCTAACTTACGCAATAATTGCATCAGATCCGCTTCAGTGCCAGGATCTAAGCCCGAAGTAGCTTCGTCAAGAAAAAACAAACTCGGCTGAGTTAACAATTCTACCCCGATCGAAACCCGCTTTAATTGTCCGCCACTGAGAGATTTAACCTGTACTTTTTGGCGATGGCTCAAGTCGAGATCCCTCATTACTGTTTCGACGCGCTGACGAATTTCTGGGGCCGAAGCATCGAGAGGCATTCGCAAACGAGCGGCATATGAAAGGGCTTCTTCAACCGTTAATTCCATATGAACGATATCTTTTTGCGGTACGTAGCCAATTTCAGTGCGATAAGCATCGAAATTACGATAGAGATCGACTCCGTTAACTAAAACTCTGCCGCTAGTTGCTGGGTTGCTGCCATTAAGTGCGTTGAGTAAAGTAGACTTACCTCCTCCGCTGACACCAGCAATAACTATAAATTGTTTTTCAGCAATAGAAATAGAGATATTATTGAGAAGATTAATTCCTTTGCCTACTCTTTTATTGAGATCGATCGCATCTAAACGGAGATTGCCCGCTTGATTGGTTTGAATTATCGTTTCGTCGACATTAAAACTAAAATTGCAGGGGCCGACTTGAATGACATCTCCAACCAGCAAAACTCTTTTGTCTTTAATTTCTTTGCCGTTGACAAAAGTGCCGTTGGTAGAATCGAGATCGATAATATAAAAAGATCCTTTTTCTTTAACGATACGAGAATGGTAGCGAGATACCGTAGGACGATCTATACTAATTTCATTGTTGGGATCTCGTCCGATATCGATGCGATCGCGCCCTCGCAGCGAAATTGGTTGGAAATTCTGAGAATTTTTTGAGTAATTATAATTATTTGTGGGAGATTTTTCGATATTTTTGTTAGAGTTTTGTTCCGATTCGGTTTTGCGAGAAATATCTCTAAAATTATTATTTTCAATTGTTAATTGAAAGTTGCCAATTTCTATTAAGTCGCTATCTGCCAACAATTTTGGATTTAAAGCAACTATTTTTGTGCCGTTAACATAAGTACCGTTGGAACTTCCGAGATCTGTAATTAAATAGCGATCGCCTTCTTTGTTAATTTGAGCGTGATAGCCGGAGATATTTGATTCGTCGAGGACGATCGTATTGTCTGGGCTTCGACCGATGCCAACGATCGAGTATTTGTAGGTACGCTCGCTAATTGATAGATTGTTTTTACTTTTAATTAAAAGTTTAATCATAGCCCTAAGATAATCGTTCGAGCGTTGCAATAAAAAATAGTCGAGCTAGCAGGATAATATTTTATCTTGAAATCGATCTTTTATGTTCGATCGATAACAATATTTGGCTATGACAAAACTTTTTGCTCGAAACTTAATTAATCTCGAAGAACAAAAATTTGAGTAAAATAATAAGCTCCACCGCGACCTCTTGCTACACCGATACCAGTTAAATCGAAATCCCCTTCAATATTGCGACGATGACCGGGACTATCGATCCAACCTAATATTGCTCGATCTGCGGGGTCAGGAAAACCTTGATTGAAAGCGACATTTTCTGCAGCTCTGCGATAGGGTATTTGACGATCGATTATTTTTACTCTCGCTCTAAAACCATCGTGAGAAAAAGCAACCTCTCCACTTGCCATATTTTCGCTGTGTATTCTGGCTTGTTCGCTAACGAGGGGATCTAGTTTTAAAGCTTGCAAACCTCGCTCGATCCGGTATTGATTTATTTGCTCGTAAACTGAATTTTCTAAGTCTCTTAAAGCAGAATAATTTTTATCTCTAGAATTAAATTGTTTCGAGCCACTCTTATTTAAAGAACTTTGTTCTTGTCTTAAAGGGCTAAAAGAATTCGCTCCTTCTAACATTCCCAGTGTAATTGCTATTCCCAGAATCGATCCTACTATCTGTTTTAACATTAACGTTTCTTTTATCTCCTAATTACTTTAATAAATTAATTCAAATCTAATCTTCTTTACCAGGCTAACTTAATCGATATTTTCAAACAATATTTTATTCTCTGACTGTTTTGACTGGCAAAATGTTGCTGGTGGCTCGATATTTTTATAGCGGCCAAAATAAATTAATCTCCGACGAGATCTAGTCGAAGATTAGCTTAAGTTTTATTTAGTTTGACAGTTGTTAAACATTCCTATTTCGCTAAAAATTTAGCAACTGTTTCTACATCTTTATCCCCTCTTCCAGAACAATTAATAACAATGCGGGGACTTCCAGTTAAAGCAGGACATAAAGTTTCGAGATAAGCAAAAGCGTGAGCGGTTTCTAATGCTGGAATAATACCCTCTAACTCAGAAACTCGACAAAAAGCTTCAACTGCTTCTTTATCCGTAACGCTGTAATATTCAGCTCTTGCGCTATCTTTTAAATAACTGTGTTCGGGGCCCACTCCAGGATAATCCAATCCCGCACTGATAGAATGAGCCTCTACTACTTGACCCTGGTTATCTTGCAGTAAATAGCTCATCGCCCCATGTAAAACACCCGGACGACCTTCAGTTAAAGTAGCTGCGTGCTTGCCCGATTTTACCCCAGATCCGGCTGCTTCAACGCCAATTAAACGAATCGATCGATCTTTGAGGAATTCAAAAAACAGCCCCATCGCGTTAGAACCGCCGCCAATACAGGCAATTAGTATATCCGGCAGACCGCCCCATTTTTCGAGACATTGAGCGCGGGTTTCGATGCCGATAATAGCATGAAAATCTCGTACTATCATCGGGTAGGGATGGGGGCCGGCTACCGAACCGAGGATGTAGTGGGTAGTTTCGACATTTGTTACCCAATCGCGAATTGCTTCGGAAGTGGCATCTTTGAGAGTTCCAGTTCCGGCCGAAACTGGTTGTACTGTAGCACCTAAGAGCCGCATCCGAAATACATTTAATTTCTGGCGATCCATGTCTTGAGTGCCCATATAAATAACGCACTCCAAACCGAAACGAGCGCAAACCGTTGCCGTTGCTACTCCGTGCTGGCCCGCCCCTGTTTCAGCAATAATTCTTTTTTTGCCCATGCGTCGCGCTAAGAGTACTTGGGCTAAAGCATTATTAATTTTGTGCGCCCCTGTATGGTTTAAGTCTTCTCTTTTGAGATAGATTTGCGGGCCGCTACCGTCGGATTTTTTGTAGCGATCGCTCAACCTTTCGGCATAATATAAAGGGCTGGGCCTGCCAACATAATCTTTTAGTAGTTGTTGTAATTCTTGTTGAAAATCGGGATCTTTTTTATAGCGATCGTAAGCGGTTTCTAGCTCCCCTAGAGCTGGCATTAAAGTTTCGGGAACGTATTTACCGCCAAAAGGGCCGAACCTGCCCAAAATATCGGGAAGTCGATCGCGATCTGATTGAGAAATGGAAATGGGTGCGCTAGTCACGTCAGTATGGAAAATTACTACAAATTATTTGCAATTTTACTAGACTCGCCCCGAAATTTTTTTTTGACTCAATAATAAATTTCATTCAGCACAATTTAGAGCATAAAAAGATTATTAATTGTTTATTTTTCATAAAAATTTACAAATTAGAAAGTTATTGTTAAATTATGAGAGTTCGTTAAGTAAAGTACAAAATTTTTCGAGAGCATGAGCGTTCGTTTTAACTTAATACCAAAACCAGCACCCCTCAAAAGGAGATCCTTAGTTTACGATCTCAAAACCCGTCTTGATTGGGGAGAACCGGCTTTAACAATAGTAGATGCTAGAGATAGAGAGGAATTCAACATCAGTCATATTACTGGTGCGGTTAACATACCAGCAAACATTTTAGTAGAGAGAGTTAAAAGTTGCTTAGAACCAACTCGAGACATATATATCTACGGTCAAACAGACGAAGAAACCTCCGCAGCAGCAAACAAACTTCGGGAGGCAGGTTACAAAAATGTTGCCGAAATAATTGGCGGTGCGGCAGCTTGGAGAGCTGTAGGTTTTCCGATCGAATCATAAAGGGGGCTTCAAACTTTAGCTAATGGAGAATCTTTAGCTAAGACAAAAACATTACCTTGATTGCCGCGACCGACCCGCAAATCTTCGTCGAGATAGGTAATATCCAACCAACCTTGGCGATCGCGGTTAGAGATATTGAAATCAAGAGGAGGAAACTTTTTACCAGATTCGAGTTGTTCGATTAATAGATTGGGAGAACTATAATTAAGTAGACGTTGCAAACCAACAATCGATCGCTCGAATTTAACGTTAACCCTGCGATCGGAAACTGGTTCGATCTTGGCTGCGACGCTTACGATACTGTCGAGAAAAGGCAAGCCAATAATTTCAGCTACATTATAAATTTTCGCCTCTTGGCTGCGGATACACTGATAAATTTGCCCCAACTGAAATAAAGGTACTTTACCTATATTTAAGATTTCGCGGCTGGTAGTGTAAAGTAAACGCCAATCTCCATCTAAAAGTTGGGCTGCTTCTAAAGGTTTGGGGGTGGGGTTGTGGTCTTCGAGCTGTTCTACTATAGAGAGAACTTTAACCTTATCGGTTTCTTTTGCCAGCAAACCGCGATTTTTACCCGCGATCGCTTCTAATAATTCTGCTTTGTTACTCATAAAAAATATAAAGTCTCTTATTAATTTAATGATACTCGTGCCACTAACGTCACGGACTTGAGATTATATTCGATCGTTTTTTTTAACAATTTTCAAAAAAATTTACTATTCCAATCGATCGAGCATCGAGGATTTTGAGGTGTTAAACTCAATATGGCAAATTTTAAATCTAAAAAATAAGCAAGAAATGGAAAATCCCGCCTTACGTCAAGAACCTCGTTACGAACCGGCCGTAGTAATTCCGATCAAACAAGAACATTCTCTTTTAGAATGGTTGGAATCTAAAAATCGCCTGATCGCCCGAGAAGTTATAGAAAAGGAAGAATTAAATAATGAAGAAGAAGTATCCGATCTCTTGATGTCTGACGATTCTTATGAAGAAGAAGAAGAAATGAGCGATCTAGACGACGATTAAGAATCGATTGTTATCGTTATACAATCTTACGAGCCTCCTGAGTTAAGTAAGGATTTGACTGTTGGTGTGAGGTATTGAAAGTTCTGAAGATCGCAATGCAAATCTTAAAAATTTTCCTGGCGATCCTATTGGGAAGCAAATAATAATCTACCCTGTTGCTACAGCCAAGATCGAATCTAAAAATTAAATATTGCGAGTGTTATCGTGGATGCGAAATTATTTTCACTAAATCTCCTCAAAAACCCTTCAGGAAACAGTTTACTAGTTTTGCTAACTGGTTTATTAATTCTTTTAGCAGCAATTTTAAACTTAGATTTAAGTTTATTGCTTCCTTTATCGGTTTGTGCTTTATTGAGCGGAGCAGCAGGTTATATAGTAGTTCCACTTTTGGAAAAATTAAAAACAGGGCAAATAATTCGCGAAGATGGGCCGAGCAGCCACCAAAAAAAAGCGGGAACTCCAACTATGGGGGGTATATTTTTTGTGCCCGTGGTGATATTGGTTAGTTTGGTATGGTCGGGATTTACTAGCAATGCGATCGCCTTGGCATTGGTAACGCTGGCTTATGGGGCGATCGGTTGGTTTGACGATTGGCAAATCTTGCGTCTCAAATCTAATAAAGGTATTTCACCGAAGCTGAAACTGGCTTTACAAGTAGCGATCGCCGTTTTATTTTGTTTGTGGGCTGGGATCTTCGGATCGCAACGATTGACCGATCTAACTTTCTTTGGAGATTTTATTATACCTTTGGGGTTATTTTTCTGGCCCGTAGCAACTTTTGCGATGGTGGCCGAGAGTAATGCAACCAATTTAACCGATGGGGTTGATGGATTGGCCTCTGGGACTGCTGCGATCGCTTTTTTGGGTTTGGCAATCATTGTCGCACCGACGGCGATCGATTTAGCTATTTTTTGCGTTTGCTTTTCTGGAGGTTGTCTCGGTTTCCTCGTCCACAACCGCAACCCAGCTAGGGTTTTTATGGGGGATACTGGTTCTTTAAGTTTAGGGGCTGCTTTAGCTGCTGCGGGAATACTGGGGGCTAATATTTGGGCTTTATTTATTCTGAGCGGTATTTTCTTTGTCGAATCTATTTCCGTAATCGCCCAAGTTAGTTATTACAAAGCTACTAAAGGCCCCGACGGTAAGGGCAAACGTTTGTTGAAAATGGCACCGCTACACCATCATCTCGAACTTAGTGGTTGGTCTGAGACTCAGATAGTAGGGGTGTTTTATTTGTGTAATGCTGGTTTGGCGATCGCTGCTTTTGTCCTTGTTTAAATTAGTCGCTCATCTGGCCGATATATTTTCTTAAATAAGGAGAAAATACTTCATAAATAAGGGTCAAAGGCTTTTTATCGTGCCAAAACAAGTAATGTCTTCCCCAAAACGGGCCTTTTTCTTCAAAAGCCCGTTCTAAAAAGGTTGAATGACCGCAGTATATTCCTTCGATATCTCGATATAGTTCCGTACGCAAGCGAGATAGATTATCCCAAATTGGTGAAGAGCGATTTTGTAAATATTCATCTACTAAATTGGCATCCCACCAAGAAGTGGCATAAGCAAGTCGCTGTCCTGAAGCCGTACGCAACCATACTTGTCTCCTCAGTCTCGGTTTCGGTACTGCTTCGATTAATGGAGGTGCGCCGTCATCGCTGTCACCTATTAATGACATATCGATTACGTCTACTTCTGTTGTTTCTCTGGTTAATAATTTTAAATGGCGGGTAGGAGAACCATCCCCCAGTAACAATATTTGCCACGAAGGTGCTAGTTGAGTGTGGGGTAATCCTTGTTGAACTACTTTCTCATCTCCAGTCCAGATTGGAGTGAGAGAATGCCATTGTTTGCTGGCTTTGGGTTGTCGATCGGATTTCAAGCTTATAGTCACAGCTCTTTACAGAACTTAATTATCTTTCTTTAAAAATGATAAACAATTCTGTTCGAAGCTGCGACTTTCTGGTGATTTTGATTTTTTAGCCGCAGTTGCAACCAGTATGACCGCATCCAGATCCTTCGGGATGACCGTTAGCACAAGCATCGGAGCAATAAGGTTTTTGATTTTTCATAACTGCCTCTGAGAGGGAAACTATACAAAGACAGCCATCGCAAGCGCATTTCATAGAAGTAACAGTAGTCATTATTTTTTTCTCCTAAATTTTTTTTGTTAGTTTTATTATAAAACATCTGAACAGATATTCAGGCATTTTTTTAATTAAATTAAATCCTTGCACGACCTAAATAAATCTGTTATGCTTAGAAAGCATTTGAAAAAGCCGGGATAGCTCAGTTGGTAGAGCAGAGGACTGAAAATCCTCGTGTCGGGAGTTCAAATCTCCCTCCTGGCATTGAATAAGCTTAATAAAAA
Organism: uncultured bacterium; assembly: GCA_964458305.1. Classification (GTDB taxonomy): domain Bacteria; phylum Cyanobacteriota; class Cyanobacteriia; order Cyanobacteriales; family JASJDA01; genus JASJDA01. The sequence continues at coordinate 10,055 of CAYWIH010000149.1, forward strand.
AAATATTTTAAAAAAGTAGCGGCCTCAAAAGAATCAGAATTTTAGACCGCTAAAAAATAATATATTAGAGTTGAGATCTTGCGATCGAATCGTCGGTAGAATCATCTGAAGAAGGATTATCGGCAATTAAGATATCCGATTCTTTAATAAATCCACTATAGGCTTCCATACCGTGCTCGCCAATATCTAAACCTTCGATTTCTTCTTCTGGAGTAACGCGAATGCCCAGAGTAGATTTTAAAGCTAACCAAGCTATAAAGCTAAAAACAGCTGTAAAAGTTCCGATCGCGACGATACCTAAAAGTTGAATGCCGATTTGGTTAATACCGTGTCCGGTTAATAAACCAGTATCGCGATCGAAAATACCTACTGCCAGAGTCCCCCAAGCACCGTTAACTAAGTGAACTGAAATCGCGCCTACGGGGTCGTCAATTCTGATTTTATCGAAAAATCCCACAGAAAAAACAACAATAACCCCAGCAAAGACACCAATAATAACGGCAGATAAATAAGATACGTTATTGCAAGGAGCGGTAATAGAAACTAAACCGGCCAAGATCCCGTTAATAATCATCGAAAGGTCTGGTTTGCCGTCTTTGACCCAAGATGTAAAAGTAGCAGTCAAACCGCCTGCTGCTGCTGCCAAATTAGTGGTAACGGCAATATAGGGTACTGTCTCGTTAGCTTCTAATGCCGAACCTGGATTGAACCCAAACCAACCGATCCAAAGAATCAAACAGCCTAAAGTAGCGATACTCATATTATGGCCTGGAATGGCATTAATCTTGCCATCGCGATATTTGCCTTCTCTGGGGCCCAAAAGTGCCGCACCCATTAAAGCCGCCCAACCACCTACGGAGTGAACTACTGTCGATCCGGCAAAGTCAGCAAAACCGAGATTGTAAAGCCAGCCGTTGCTACTCCAAGCCCAGTGGCCGGTAATTGGATAAGAAACGCCACAGAGCAAAAAACTAAAAATTAAAAAATCTACAAACTTAATTCTTTCTGCTACCGCACCAGAAACGATCGTTGCTGCAGTTCCGGCAAAAGCGGCTTGAAAGAGGAAATGAACTGAAATCGGCAAACCTGCGGGAAAAGGATCTAATCCATAAGTGGCAGGGTTTCCGCTTAAAAACCATCCTCCGATACCGATATAACTATTACTAGCACCGAACATAAATGAATAACCGATCGCCCAGTAAGCTAGGGTTGCCAAAGCAAAGACGATTAAGTTTTTTGAGAGGATATTAACGGCATTTTTCTGACGACAAAATCCGGTTTCGAGCATACCGAACCCGGCATTCATAAAAATTACTAAAATTGCAGCTATCAATACCCAAATAGCATTGAGAGTGCCTTGAATTTCTGCGTTGGTTGGGGGTTGGTTATCTTGTGCTGCTACCGCACCGTGCCAGACTATAACTAAAATAGCTGTTAGAGCGAAGATCGCCACTCTGCTGGGTTTGAGATATTTTGTCAGATCTTGCTGTAGCGAGCGAGACTTTGGTGGATCTATTTTTTTCCTCACCGAGGATATTCTTTTATTTAGCTGGGGCATTTGCTTGAGTAAATTAATTGCTTGAATGATGCTAATTTTTTGTTGCTAAGAACTGTTTTGGTCGATCTGTTTTGGGTCGATTTATGCTTGTATGAGTGTGGATTATACTACTATTAACCTTTAGGATCTCTGGTTCTTTATTGCTTTTTAAAAAAAAGGTTCGATCGAGCTAAGAAATCCAATAATCTATAGTAGTAGAGTTAGATTTCTGGCTCGCGAACCCAGAGCAAAAAATATTTACTAAATATTAAGATATTAAGATTGTTGGGAAGTTTCTGACTTTTGAGAGTAAGCTTCTTGAATTTGTAGTAATAATTTACCCAGTTGATTCCAAATTAGATAGGCGATCGCA
>CAYWIH010000150.1:0-11772 GCA_964458305.1 uncultured bacterium
TTAGTTCCGCCCATAGCAGCCATAGCGGAATTGCTAAAAATAGTCCAAAATGGAACAGCTAAAGCGATCGCTAAAACTGTAGCAAAGACAGACTTTAATCGAACCTTTCTTGAGAGTAATGCTACGGAAACAATACCGATCGATAAAGCAGCGATGGTATAAAATAACATATAATTAACCTCTTTTTTTTGAGCAATATTTTGAAGCAAAAAAATATTTTTTCTTGTTGTTATCAATTATTTATTTGCTTCAAACACGCTTAAAGTTTATAAAATTTTTAAAATATGTTTCATCGCTCTTGAGAAGTAGAAGAAAAATATGATATTTTCTCTCTATAGATATATAGTAATATCGTTCTAATTATGGGTCGTAGAAGAAATATTTATAATAATTAATCTTTTTTAACTTTTATTACTTAATCAGAGATCTTGCGGCGCGGCGAATGTTAAGACAACACCATTGTTCCCGCTTCCAAAGAGTAGCGACGATCCAGCCAGAAGTTTCTAATTCGTCAGCAACATTTTTCGCCTTATCCAAGAGAATACCGCTGAGAATTCCCCAAGTATTATCGTTAGAGATAGCATTAATTTGGGGAATTAATTCGATAATCACCTCTGCAAGAATATTGCAAACAATACCGTCCACACCACGATCTTTTAAAGGCATTAACCGATCGATCGAACCTCGAGCAACTTCGATGCGATCGGAGTCAATTTGATTGAGATCGCGATTAGCTCTAGCCGAACTAACAGCGAGAGGATCGGTATCTACAGCGTAGACCTGTTTGGCCCCTAATAAAACGGCAGCGATCGAAAGAATTCCCGATCCGCAGCCAATATCTAGTAAAAGATTCTTATTAGTCTTGGCGAAACCCAAGCGCATTTCCAAAGATTCCAAACACAATTGAGTAGTAGGATGAGTTCCAGTACCGAAAGCAGCACCAGGATCGAGGCGCAAAACCGATCTCGGAGAATCCTTAGATGAGTCTGGTGCTTCGATCCAACTGGGATAAACGATCAAGCGATCGCCTATTTCGGTGGGCTGCCAATATTGCTTCCAACTGGTGGCCCAATCTCGATCGTCCATGGTATCCCATTCTACTTTAGGCGGGATTAAATCGAGTTGTTTGGCATCGATAGCTAATCGATCGACAAATCTTTTAAAACCTGAAAACTGACCCCTTCTTTGCGGAACGTAAGCCCGAATCAGACAATGTTTGTCCTTAACCTCCATAGCGGTGCCGCGACTGTCGAGGCTTTCGAGTCGCCAATAAACGGATTCTTCTTGCATGAGATCGCAGAAAATTCTAATTTCCCACCAGCTATTTGACATTGCGAGGTCGTTTTTTAAGGTTTACTCGATTACAGTTTTACTGTATATGCATCGCGGATCCCGGAAAGTTTGGTAATTTCCGATAAGATTCCTTCGGGAAGGGGATCGTCGAGACTTAGTACCATAACCGCATCGCCTCGGACAATTTTTCTTCCCACCTGCATACTGGCTATATTGACATTAAAACTACCCAATAGGGAACCTATTTTGCCAATTATTCCCGGCATATCTCGGTGTAAAGTAAATAACATATAATTGCTGGGGGGAACATTAATGGGGAAATCGTCGAGATCGGTAATGCGAATTTCATCTTGACTTAACAAAGCACCGCTAACTGAGTGCGTACCCATCGATCCGCGAGCTTCTAGATGCAAAGAACCGGAATAATCGCGCACCGAAGCATCTTTAGTCTCGATCGTGCGTATTCCTCTTTCTTCGGCTTCTATTTGCGCGTTGACGTAGTTAACTCGCTCCTGTAAAGCTGGGGATAACAAACCTTTGAGGGCCGCAATTACTAAAGGCTGAGTGTTAATTTTTGCTAATTCTCCTTGCAAGCGTACCTCTAAAAGATCGATCCGGCCGCCTGCAAGTTGACCGACTAAATTGCCGAGAGTTTCGGATAATTGTAAATAGGGTCTGAGTTTTTCCATCGCGTCGGGGTTGAGTCCGGGAATATTTACGGCCGATCGCGCTGGGAGTCCTAGTAAAACATCTCTTATTTGTTCGGCTACGTCGATGGCTACATTTACTTGCGCTTCTGCTGTGGACGCACCTAAGTGGGGTGTGAGGATTATTTTAGATCCTAATTCTTTTAATTTTGATTCTCCGAGGGGTTCTGTTTCAAAAACATCGATCGCCGCACCGCCGATTTTTCCTTCTTTGAGGGCTTCGTATAATGCGTCTTCGTCTACGATACCGCCACGAGCGCAATTAATCAATCTGGCAGTGGGTTTCATTTTTGCCAGGGCTTCTGCGTTTATTAAATGAGCTGTATCGGGGGTTTTAGGGACGTGTAAAGAGATATAATCTGCTTCTTGATATAACAAATCTAAATCTACTAAAGCACAGCCTAATTGCTCGGCTCTTTCTCTGGAAATATAAGGATCGTAAGCTAATACTTTCATTCCCAGCGATCGGGCTACGGTAGCGACGTGAGATCCAATTTTTCCCAAACCAACTAAACCGAGGTTTTTTTTATAAACTTCCGTACCCATGAAGCTTTTACGATCCCATTTATCATTTTTGAGGGATTGGTTGGCATCGGGAATGTGACGGGATAATGATAGCATCATCGCAAGGGCATGTTCTGCTGCTGCAATGGTATTGCCTTCGGGGGAGTTGACAACTACTATTCCTTTGCGAGTTGCCGCGTTTACGTCTATGTTATCGACTCCTACCCCGGCACGTCCGATAATTTTTAGTTGGCTACCTGCTTCGATGACTTCTTTGGTTACCTTCGTTCCCGATCTCACCATTAATGCGTCATATTGGGGAATAATAGCGATTAATTCTTCTATGGGTAATTTTGCTTTTTGGTCAACTTGGGCAACTTGCGAGAGAATTTCGATTCCTGCAATGTCTACCGGATCGGATACTAATACCTTTGCCATAAATATTTTGGTTGCTGTTGCTGATGCTTCTTTTTAGTGTGCGATCGCACACGATCGATCTCGCTTTCTCTCTGGAATATCTTAATTTTCTCAATTAACTGTATTATGTATCGAAGTTGAAGAAATCACTAAAAAAAGCCCTCGCTGCGAAGATGGTCGATCGACTTAGTTGTAAAATTAGGTCAGCTATCTTAAATAATCATTTTTAAATATGTCTAAAAATGGGTTTTTAGAAGGTCGTCAAAGACTTCTGGTTATTATTTTTGCGTTATTTATCTTTGCTATTCACTTGTCATATTTTATGGGTGGATTGCCTTTAGCATTGCTAACCTCACTAGCTACCTTTTTTCTACTTTGGATTTCTCAACTGGTATGGTCGTCTCCTGATTATGGCAAGTTTAGAATTAGTTTGGCTATATTCAGCTTAGTAGGATTTATCTCTCTGACTATTCTTCAACGCGGGCATTGGTTAGTTTGTCTTTTGCCAATTTTAAAGCAACCAGAATTGCCTCTGACAATTAAGATTGAAAATTTTTTAAATTGTTTTACAACTCCTATAACAACACATTTATCCTTAAATGGGATGGTTTTGTTATTTAACCTATTATCTATTTATTTGGTTTTAAAATTTCTATGGAGCGATCGAACCATGCAGAAAAATAACAATTCTCTCGATCGCGATTTTGACGAACAATCTTATCTAGAAAGACTAAAATGTTTTCGCGGGGTATTACAAGACAATTCAGGATATTCAAACGATCGCACTTTTTCAAAAACCCATTTTATCGATCTCCAAGCTGAAATAGAAACTACTAAAAGCGGTCTTAAATTAAAGAATAGAGTCGCTCTGATTCCTTTTATTAAGTCTGAGTTAGAAAATAAAAATATTTTATTGTTAGGTGATTCTGGAGCGGGTAAAAGTTTAACTTTATCTCAGTTAGAAGAGCGTTTAATTAAAAATAAAAATGATATAAGCTTGACTCCGATCTATATTAATTGCAAGTATTGGACTGAATCGAAAGAATGGGTTCAACAAGGTAAAGAGCCTACAGTTGACGATCTCAAGGACTTTATTAATAAAAGCCTTTATAGATTGAATGGTGCTGACTCTAAGAAGGTTCTTGACCAAGATTATCGTAAAATAATGGAGCGAAAAGGTAAATTTTTATTTCTCTTAGATTCTTTTGATGAAATACCTGCAATTTTAGAGCTAGAAAGATCGGACGATCTAGTAAAAAAGGTATGGAAAGTAATTGAAAGTTTTGTAAAAGATAGTAAATCTCGTTATATCGTTGCTTCTCGTTTTAAACCAGAATCTGAATTACAATCTGATTCAGATCGATCGATATTTGAAATTCTTCCTTTTAGTGATATTCAAATTGAAAAAGCTCTTAATGAATCGCTCAAATATAATAAAGACGAGACAATAAAAGAACTTTTTACAAACCGTAGCGAATTAATTCCGATCGCTAGAAATCCATTTATGATGGCTTTGTTATGTCAATACGCTTCAACAGAAGATAAAAATAGATTGCCCGATCGACAAATAGAACTTTACGAAAACCATTTTACAACTCGTTTAAAATCTAAGCAGTGTCAGAAAAAAATCAAAAAATTGAATTTAGAATTATCTGTTACTCAAATAATAGATAAATGTGTAGATATTGCTTGGTTAATGTTTAAAAATAATTATGGGTTAGAAATTTCCGTATCTGATTTAAAGAAAGAACTACAAATAATTTCTCAAAATAAAAAGACAAATAATATTATTGAAGTCTTAAAAATTGCAGGTTTAATAAGATTTGGGGGTGCTGACAAAGAAACCTTTAGTTTCGTTCATCGTCGCTTTAATGATTATTTGGTAGTCATATATCTTTTTGCTAATCCCAAAGAAGTTATACCGGACAATATTTTAAATCCAAAATGGCGAGATATATTAATTCTTTATTACGATCTAGTTGCATCTGAAAATCCTCAAGAAGCTAAAAAAATTGCTAACTTTTGCTGGCAAAAAATTAAAAACGCTCAAGAATCTTGTTGCGATAAAAATGATAATAATAAATTAGATGCACTTAATTCTATTAGATTTCTTGCAAGTGCTTTTAAATCTAAACCGAAATATATTGAAAGTATTCGTCCCGATATTTTTAAATTCATAGAACAACAAGTGACAGAAAAGAATAATATCTTTTTTGCTAAAAATAGTATTGAAGCAGTTGGAATCTTAACAAACGAACAAATCGATCGAATATGTTTAATAGGTTTGGAAACAAATAACGATCTAATTAGCAAAACTGCGATCCGTTATTGTCGTCATTTACCTAAGACTAGTAAACAACTACAATTAGCGATAATTGATTATCTAGAATCAATTCCATTTTTAGAGTTTATCCGAAGAATACAAGAAATTATTTTTGATTTTAAATTAGCTGATGGTTTTCAAAGAATTAAAAGATATTGTTGTTTTAGAATTTTAGACTCTTCGATTTTAATATTATTTATTTTCTTAAAAATTCTATTCCTCACCCCAGGATTTACAATTGTATTTTCGTCAGCAATTATAGTTTGTTTATCTTTCATGATGCTCAATTTAATAAGAAATTTCGATCGCGAGCTGGGTTTTTATCGATCGATCTCACAATATTTTATTGATAATACTATGTTAGGAATTATCAGATTTATTACTGTATTTTTTGCATCTCTAGATATTTTGGTTTTATATTTCTTCCCAATCCCTCAAAAAGTAGAATACATATCAAGATCTTTACCTATTATCGATCCACTAAGATACGGTTTAGGGGATACTTACTTCTCGGTTTTGTTAATAATTACATCGGCATTTTTCATATGTTCGATACCTTGGTATAGGTTGCCAGATAACTTGGAAAGATTACCATATTTCATCATCAAAAATGAATTAAAATGGAAAAGTTTTTTGTTGTTATTTGTTATTTCATTACTAGTAATTTTAGTAGGGCAGAATCAAGATCTAGTAATTTTTATTAATACCAAGGTTTGGCCTGGATTGTTATCGTCGATCGGTTTGATATGGGCTATATTGATGTTTAAAGGTGGGATAGAAGATTGGTGTAAAGAAAGCAAAGTTTTAAAAGAATTAAAGCAAACAAAGATAGAATCTAGAGAAGATATTGAAAAATATTTTAAAAAATTTCATACTGAAAAATATCGACTTAAATATGTAAAGCATATTCAGGAGGAATTGAAAGATCGAACTCCTACAGGCTTTTGGACGAATGACAAGCCGCCAAATTACAGAAATTATCGCAACGATCGCGCTAGCATATTATTGGCAGAATTAGAGGAAAAATGGAGAAAATTAAGTTAATTATTAATTAGCTTTCTCTTTGAATTTTTTATTTTAGATTCAATTCTTCGAGCAAATTAGTTGCATTATCTACATATTCCATTACCCAGAGCATATAAGTTATATCTACGTGAATGGAACTACTATTCTCGGTATATAACCAGTCGGCAATAATAGTGTCGTAAGTGCCGTCAAATAATAATCCTACTAATTCGCCTCGAGCGTTGAGAGTGGGAGATCCAGAATTACCTCCGGTGGTATCTAAATCGCTGAGAAAGTTAACTGGAACTGAGTCTAAATCGCGATCGTAATATCTTCCGTAAGTATTTCTCTCGATTAATTGTAGTTGTTTTTGCGGTGCGTTAAAAGGATCTTCTCCGGTATTTTTTTCGACTATACCGCGCAAGGTGGTAAAAGGTTGGTAGAAAGTTCCATCTACTGGAGAATAGCCCCTGACGCGTCCGAAAGTGACTCTTAAGGTGCTGTTAGCATCGGGATAAATGGGACGGTTTTGGCTGCGATAATAAGCTATTAGAGCTTCCATGTAGCGCGATCGCAATTGTTGCAGTAAACCTGAGATTTCTTTTTGTTCTTTTTCTGCGGCTATGTCAGAATCAAACATCGCAACTGCTAATTGCACGAAAGGATCTTGACTATTTTCAAATTCAGCGCGATCGGCATCGATCCATTTTAATCTTGTTTCTCGATCGCCTAAATTAGTTTTACGATACATTCGATCTAATTTTCTTTCGACAAGACGACGATCGAACCGTCTTTCAATGCCTAAAAATCGATCGAAACTGGGAATTTTCTGTTCTCGAGGTAATTTACTATATTCTTCGATAAATTTGAGCCAAACTGTTTTATCTACTTGAGGATCGAAACTGCGATCGAACCTAATTAATGATTCTCTAATACGAGTCAGATCGCGATCTTGATATCCTGGTTCTCTTTTTGCATCTGGCTTTTGTTTTTCGACACTCAAACGGTACAATCTTCTTGCGGTACTTAAAAGATCTGAAGTTCTCAGATATTGCAAGGCTAAGTTTTTTTCTGCATTGGCTTGACTTCGGGCGATCGCGGCTTGTAAATCTTGTAAATTATTTCGGTAACGGTTGCGGCGATCGCGACTGCTTAAAATCCATTTTTGCAAATCTGATTCTAGTTTACGCTTATCTGCGATTAAATTAGTTTTGGCAAAACCTTCCATCATTCCTTGAAAGTTTTTAATCGCATTACTGAAGCCAAATATAGAACTAGCATATTTAATTTTAGCTGCTTCATTATTTTCTGTTGCTTGAGATATGGTTTCCGACCAAGTGGAGTAAAATTCTTTATAAGTAGGATAAGACCAGTTAAAAGCACGATCTACTTCTGTAGCCAAACGATAACGATTAGTTCTACCTGGATAGCCCATTACCATCACAAAATCGTCAGCTTGTAAACCTTCAGAAGAGATTTTAAGATAGTGTTTGGGTTGGTAAGGGACGTTATCGGGAGCAGGATCGGCAGAACGACCGTTTTTATCTACATAAGCTCGATAAAAGGCAAAATCTCCTGTATGTCTGGGCCATTGCCAATTATCCGTATCTCCGCCAAAAAATCCAATTCCGGCACTGGGGGCATATACTAAACGCAGATCCCTAATTTCTAGCCGTTTGATTAAATAATATTCTAATCCGCCATAATAACTATATACTTGACAGCGATGTCCTCGATCTCTTTCGCATTCTCTGACGAGTTGTTTTTGTTTATCTGTTATGGCAGTATAGCGATCGAATCCGGTAAGATTGCGATCGAAAGAGTTATTTATGCGATCGGTAACGTTATCTACTGCTACGGTAACGAAAACTCTACTCCCTGGAGTGGCTTGTAATTCTGCCGATTTTGTTTTTGCTAAAAAGCCTTTTTCAATTAAGTTATTTTCTGGCTGAGAATTGTAGCGGATCGAACCGTAAGCGCAATGATGGTTGGTTACAATCAGTCCAGATGGGGAAACGAAAGAAGCCGAACAGCCCCCCAAGCTGACAACCGCACCCATCGGATGCTCTGTGAGTTGGCTCAAATTTTCGGGATTTAATTCCAATCCAGATTTAGTTAATTTTTCTTTTAATTCTGGTAGTTGTTGCGGCCGCCACATTCCTTCGATCGCGTTTGCAGGACTGGCGAAAATCGTTAAAAAACTTAAAATAGCTAATTTTTGAATTGTTTTTTTCACTCGAATTACCACCGCACTTAGAAAAAAATTTCAATATATTCTTTTTCTCTTTTACCTCCAGATCGAAATCTTTGAGTTTAAGATTATCTTATTTTTTCTGCCGAAAGATGTTTTAGCCCCCATTGGTGCATCGCATCTAAGACTGGTTTGAGGCTTTCTCCTTTTGCTGTTAAAGAATATTCTACTTTTGGTGGGACTTGGGCGTAAACTTTACGATTTATTATCCCATCTGCTTCTAATTCTCGCAGTTGTTGGGTCAGCATTTTTTGGGTAATTCCGGTTAAAGCGCGCTGTAATTGACCGAATCTTTTGATTCCTGTAAATAATTCTCGCAAAATCAAGACTTTCCACCTGCCCCCGATTACTTTTATCGTTATTTCTACGGCACAAGTCAATCGATCGAGCTTTTTTTCTTCTTTCATAGTATCTTTTTGGGTACTATCTTACTTTTTAGTGCATTCTTTACATAATGACTGTATAAATTTTAAATTAAAAATGTAGCAAAAAAGATTATTTTCTGAGCGAGAACACCATGAGTCAACCGAATATTTTTGAGAAAAAACCTGCAGTTTTAAATTTAGAACCTGGTAAATATTTTTGGTGCAGTTGCGGCCAATCTAACGGTCAACCTTTTTGCGATGGCTCTCATAAAGGTACGGATTTTACTCCTGTTGCTTTTGAAGTTAGCGAGGCTAAAAAAGTTGCGCTTTGCAATTGTAAAATGAGCGACAATAAACCATATTGTGACGGCAGCCATAGCAAACTTTAAATAATTATATTAAGTCGTTTGTAAACTAACTCTTTACGAACGACTAATAAAAAAATAAATAATAGTAGGAAAATAAAAATGATTAAAATTAGAAAAGCAAAAGATCGCGGACGCGCAAATCACGGTTGGTTAGATACTTATCATAGTTTTTCTTTTGCCAACTATTACGATCCTAATTATATGGGTTTTAGAAGCTTGCGAGTAATTAACGAAGATACGATCGCTCCTGGGGCTGGTTTTGGCACTCACGGACATCGAGATATGGAAATTATTACTTATGTTTTAGAAGGGGCGATCGAACATCAAGATAGTATTGGTAACGGTTCGGTAATTAGACCAAAAGAAGTCCAAAAAATGAGCGCGGGAACGGGTATTTTACACAGCGAATACAATTACTCTCAAACCGACTTAGTTCATTTATTACAAATTTGGATCGTTCCCGATCGAAAAGGTTTGCAACCTAGTTACGAACAAAAAAAATTCGACTTAGCAAAAAATCCCGGAAGCTTACATTTAATTGCTGCACCAGATGGGGAAAATAACTCGATAATAATTCATCAAGATGTTTATTTATCTGCTGCTATTTTAAAACCAGGACAGAATATTTCTTATGTTTTAAACCCGTCTCGTTACGCTTGGCTGCAAGTAGTTAGAGGCGCGATCGAACTTAACGATCTACTTTTAGAAAATGGTGACGGTGCTGCTGTCAGTCAAGAAACTGAGTTAGTTATTAGATCGAGTCAAGAGTCAGAAATTTTATTGTTCGATCTTGCTTAATTTAAACTTAAATAACAATCGTCTCGATCTCGGTTAAAATTATTAAGATCGAGATTATTTTTTATTTTATGAAATCTAGTTCTAATTTAGTCTTTATAGGTGGCGGTCATTCTCATGCCCTAGTCTTAGAAAAATTAAGTAAAAAACCTTTAAAAAATATTCAAATAACTGTAATTAGCGATGTTATCAAAACCCCTTATTCAGGAATGCTTCCCGGTCATATTGCCGGATATTATACCTACGATGAAACTCATATCGATTTACAAAAATTAGCCGATCGCGCTCGAGCAAAATTAATCGTCGATCGCGCTATAGATCTGGATTTAAAACAAAATAAAATAATCTGTAAAAATATCGATCCTGTCAATTTCGATTATTTATCTATCGATATTGGTAGCACTCCCGCCACTATTTCCGTACCCGGAGCAAAAGAATATACAACCTTAATTAAACCAGTTCCCAATTTTTTAAAAGAATGGGAAAAGTTATTAGCAAAAAGCCCCGATCCCCTGACAATAGGTATCGTTGGTGGCGGTGCTGGTGGTGTAGAATTAGCATTAAATGCCCAGCATCGTTTGCAACAAAAAATAGACAATTTAAAAATACATATTTTCGATCGAAAAAGAAGAGTTTTAGCCGATCGAGATCCTGCTGTCAGTCAAATTTTAGAAGAAATTTTAATAAAAAGAGGCATCCAACTACACTTTTTAGAAAATGTCATCCAAGTAACCCCAGATAAAGTTATTTGTCAGTCGGGATTAAATATTCAATGCGATCGCATCTTTTGGGTAACTCAAGCTTCAGCACCAAAATGGATCGCCCGATCGGGACTTATTACCGACTCTCGCGGCTTTATTCTGGTAAAAGATACTTTACAATCAATTTCCCATCCCCATGTCTTTGCTGCTGGAGATATCGCCACCATACAAAATTATTTTTGTCCTAAAGCTGGAGTTTTTGCAGTGCGACAGGGAAAGCCATTATACGAAAATCTAGTCAGGATTTTAGCAAAAAAAGACTTAAAATCCTACCTCCCGCAACAAAAGTATTTAAGTTTAATTGGAACTGGCAAAAAAAGCGCGATCGCCTCTCGCGGATCTTTTGCTTGGGAATCTCCTTTATTATGGCTTTGGAAAGATTATCTCGATCGATCTTTTATGGATCGTTTTAATTAAAAACAACTTTTAAATTGTTAATCTAAGTTTTATCAATAAATAATAAATATTATTTGTTTTACTTTATTATTAATTTAATAATTGTTTTACTGGTTGGATAACGAAGTAAAGTAACTTCGATCGAACCATAAGACGTTTTGAAGGATTGATAATTAAAAATTAACAAATCTTTAAAGCAAAATAAAAAGAAAATCAAAATATAAAATAAGTCGATTAAATTACGATGTGCTTATATTGGAACCTCTTTAAAGGTAAAATACAAAATTATGGATTATCAACTATTACGTTCGTTTTGGATTTTTCTGCAAAATGCTGAAATTAAATGCTTGATTAAGTTTTTAAACTCAGATAAATCAGATCTTGTAAATAGTTTAGTCGATGAATTTGAAGATCGATGTGGCGTTTTGAACTTAAAAGATTTTATCAAATTGGTAAGTTATGTTTATTTAAAGCAGGATTTAATCAAGGAAGTAGTTAAGTCCCTTTTAATAACCTTTTTAGATGAGGAAGAAAATAATCTTCAAAGTTATTACGATCGGGTTAAAAGTTAATAAGACTGAAGAATG
>CAYWIH010000151.1:0-11436 GCA_964458305.1 uncultured bacterium
GCTCGAAATACTTCTTTGGGCAATTGTTCCGATAAAAACTTTTGAAATTTATAAACATCAAATGGTCGATCGCTTTGAAAAGATACGGAAACAAAACCGTCGTTAACTAAGTGATGGGAATGGCGATCTCGATCTTTTTCCTCTTCGAGATAATTATCTTCTTGAGTTAAACTCACATCTAAAATTAGAGGTAATTGAACTCTGGCGTATTGAGTCTGGATAATTCTTGCATCCTTTTTGATAGATAAAAGATATTTTTCTAATTCTGTTATTTTTTCCTTCTCAACTAAATCGGTTTTATTTAATAATAAAATATCCGCAAAGGTAATTTGTTTTAAAGCTGCTTCGCTGTCAAAATATTCTGGGGTAAAATTTGCCGCATCAATGACAGTAATAACAGAATCGAGGCGAGTAAAAGCACGAAATTCTGACCCCACAAAAGTTAAAACGATCGGTAAAGGATCTGCTATACCAGTGGTTTCTATAATTAGATAATCGAGTCGATCGATTCGTTCTAATATTCTCTGAACTGCTTTAACTAAACCTTCATTGATGGTGCAACAAATACAACCATTACTCAACTCCACTATGTCATCTTCATAGGAAACTAAAAGCTGAGAATCGATATTAATATCGCCAAATTCGTTAACTAAGATTGCAACCTTTAAGTTTTGCTTATTTTGCAGGATTTGATTTAGTAGAGTCGTTTTACCGCTACCAAGAAAGCCTGTGATTATGGTTACTGGTAATCCTCCTTCGGGAATTTCTAGCATGATGAGGAACAGTTAATTACTTTTATTATTATAATGATAATCGTTTTCAAAACCCAGAAAATATTGGAATCGATCGTCTTATTTAACCGCCAAATCCCTTTCTACGTCCGTAAAAAACCGTTTTAAATTCGAGTCGATCGCTTTTAGGATTATATAAAGTATAAGTAGCTTTACCTGCTTCTTTACCGACATTCCCCACACCAACGACTCTTTTTGGCGATGCGGTAACAGTTTGGGAGGGTTGTTTGCGATCTAAAGTTACGATCGAAGTAGCGATCGAGGCTTCTTTTAGTTGACATTCAAATACTTGACCCGATCGACCGCAAAAGAGATTATTAGCTTGTACTCTTTGCAATCTGTCTAGCATTTGCCAAGGAGGAGTGTCAGGGGTTAATTCATCGCTGACGCTAACGGTGCTACCATGAATCAGCAAGCAATCAAATTCAAAAAAACCAAAATGACAATTACGTAACCATTGTACTGTCTCCCGAGAAACAGAATCCCAGAGTAGTTTAACTGTTTGTTTGCCATAGCGATCGATTAATTCTATCGGTTCTGCGGTCGAACCCAAGCCGTGTAAAGCAAAACACTGTTCTTCCCACCAGCCAACACATACTTGAGGCTGTAACTCTCCAGGTAAGGGATTTTGAACCCGTTTAATGACTTTCTCGCTGTCTGGTTGAGCTGCGACTAAATCCCCTAAAATATACAACTCTTCGACAGTAACTCGCTGACGTTTAAGATCGGCTAATACTGCTTCGTAAGCTGCTAAATTTCCTTCAATTCCGCTTAATATTGCCCACATTTGTCGATATATTTAGGTTATTAACGTTCGCAGACATGAGTAGGATCGTCTGCTTTTTCGGCGAATTCCATTCCCCTAGCTAAACGCCAAGCAAAAATAGGAGGTAAACCGCGATCGATAATTGCTTGACAAGTTTTTTTATAGTCATACTCCACCTCACGTAAAATTACTTCTTCTGTCTCGGTATCGTAAATAACATAAGTCGCATTAGGACGACCGTGACGAGGTTCTCCTACCGAACCAACATTGATAATCCGCTTGAGAGGTGCATTGAAACTAATCGATCGTTCTTCTTTATTTTGGGGTCGATCGACTTTAACTTTTAATTGAGCCGAATCTAAAGTACGAACGTAAGGAATGTGAGTATGTCCGCAGAACAAGACATCGGCATTACTAGATAAGACTCTTTCTAAAGCAGTAAAAGCATCCATTTCTGGCAAAAGATATTCGTGGTTACTGCTGGGACTACCGTGTACGAAACAAAGATTATTTTCTTTGAGAGTATGGGGTAATTGTGCTAAATATTGCCTTACTTCGGGATGTACTTCTCGATTAGTCCATTCGTGAGCTAGTTTACCTCTTTTTTCTGCTAACAGAGAAGGATAACTACATTCACAGGCATTTAAACCTTCAACAATATCTTCATCCCAACAGCCTTGTGTAGTAGGAATATCTAAAGAACGAATTAGTTCGACTACTGCATTAGGATAAGGCCCGTAGCCGACTAAGTCTCCGACGCAATAAATTTTGTCTGCCAATTGTCGATCGATATCGATTAAAACTTCATTTAAGGCTTCGTAATTGCCATGAATGCAAGACATCACCGCTATTTTCATACTACTTCTACCTCCGTTTGATTTGCTAAAGAGTTTTTCATTTGTTGTTGATAATAAGCAATTGCTTCTGAGGAAATACAACAGTCTCTAATTGTTTGAGCAATTTCTTGTTTATCTAAATTTTTGCCAACTATTTCAAATCCACTAAAGCGATCGGCTTTATCTTTTAAACTAGGTGGTAAATTTAAAGCTTTAAACTTAAGTTCAGTCTTTCCCGAGCTAAAATCACCATAATAAGATTGTCCGTCGGCAAAATCGAAGATGGCTTTTGCGCGAATTACTTCGCCATAAGCACCTTGAATGAGTTCGAGCCAAAATGTTGCTATGCTATCAAAGTCTAAGATTTCTCCGGTTAAAATTCCGCGATAAATATCTAAGGACATTTTCGGATAGGATATTGTCGCAGCACCTAGAAAGACGATCTCGTCTGCCCATTTTTTTAATTCTGAATTTTTTCCATCTTCAGAGCAGATCCCGACTCGATGACAGCCAAGAGCTGTTATTAAGGGTTCTATTTCTGAGAGGTTGAGATACCAAGGAATTTCGATATAAGTTACGGTGCGATCGACTTGGGATTTTATTAATTCTACTTCTTGTCCTGTTTGGTAAATTTGCAGTTGAGGATATTCGCTTTTCAGAAAAATAGTATCGATGGGAACGGAGTCTGTTTGGGGACTAAAATAGCCTAGAGGTTGGTTATCGATTTGGGCAATTTGTTGGCGAATCCATTGGCTTTTTCCCGCTCCTAGAGAACCCGCTACGGCAATAATCATCGTATTTTGTCTTTTTTCCAACTTAATAAAAAATTTTAGTTTTTGTCACTTCAAAATCGAAGCTACTTGTTTGGCAAAATAAGTTAATATCAAATCTGCTCCCGCTCGCTTCATACTGGTTAAAGTTTCTAAAATTACTTTCTTCTCGTCAATCCAACCTTTGCTAGCAGCAGCCTTAATCATTGCATATTCTCCACTGACGTTATAAGCAGCAACGGGTAAGTTGGTAGATTCCTTGATGCGACGAATTATATCTAGATAAGCTAAAGCTGGTTTGACCATCACTAAATCCGCACCTTCAGCAATATCTAAATCTACCTCTTGAATCGCTTCTTTGCTATTTGCGGGATTCATTTGATAGGTTTGCTTGTCGCCAAATTGAGGGGTCGATTCTAAAGCATCTCGAAACGGGCCGTAATAAGCTGAAGCGTATTTAGCTGAATAAGCCAGAATCCCAGTATCAAAATAACCAGCAGCATCCAAACCTTTACGAATTGCTCCTACTCTACCATCCATCATATCTGAAGGAGCTACTAGATCCGCTCCTGCTTCTGCTTGGGAGACTGCCATTTTTACTAGCACTTCCACCGTTTCATCGTTAAGAATTTTACCGTCTTTGACTATGCCATCATGACCGTAAATAGAAAAAGGATCTAGTGCAACATCTGTAATTACGGTAATTTGGGGTATTTCTTTTTTAATTGCCCTGACAGTGCGTTGAACTAAACCATCAGAATTGTAGCTTTCTTTACCTTGGTTATCTTTCTTTTCTGTGGGAATAAGAGGAAAAAGAGCGATCGCATTTATTCCCAAACCCGCAGCATCGGCTATTTCTTCGAGCAATAAATCTAGAGAATAACGATAAATTTCTGGCATCGAAGGGATTTCTTCAACTTGTTTTTCTCCTTCGGTAACAAAGACCGGATAAATCAAATCGTTAACGCTTAACTGGTTTTCTTGCACCATACGCCGTAAAGATGCTGTACGACGAAGGCGACGAGGACGATGAAATAAAGAGAGATGTTCGCTAGTAGAAGGCATAAAGTTGGCTCTGCTTGGGATGCAAGTTTTTTTAGCTTGCTTCAATATCTATTCAATTAGAATGATAATCATTATTATACAAAAAGTACGGATAACGATCGCGATTATTTTTTTTTGCAGAGGACAAAAGGACAAATTAAGAAACTTGCAAAATTAGGTATTTCAAGCAAAACTTTCGCTCGATCGTTTATGATAATGGTTATCATTCTATAAAATGCCAAATAATACTAAGATGTTATTCAATTTGTTATCCTTTGCCAGTAAAAAACGCTGGAAATACCTTTTATTAACGGGTTTGACTTGTTTGAGTGCTATTGGCTGCTCGATGGGGGAAACAGCTCGTCAAAAAAATACCCAAATTGTGACGACGTTTTTGCCGATTCATCTTTTTACTAAAGCTGTAGTCGGGGATACAGCAGAGGTAGATATTTTAATTTCTCCTGGTATGGAAGTTCACGATTATCAAGCCACCCCAGAAGATGTCAAACTCCTAGCGACAGCAGATATTTTAGTAAAAAATGGCTTGGGTATTGAAGAGTTTTTAGATGGTTTAATAACTAACGCAGGTAATTCGCAACTCCAGAAAATTAATTCTAGTGAGGGGATAGAAGTAATTGAACAAGACGAACACGAACACGAACATGGACACGGACATCACCATGAAGAGGGAAATCCCCACATTTGGTTAGATCCAATTTTAGCACAACAACAGGTAGCCAATATCCGCGATCGCTTAATTGAGATAAATCCCAATAATGCAGATATCTATCGTAGCAATGCTGAGGCTTATATCCAACAACTACAAAAGCTAGATAGTGAATTTACTCAAAGATTAGCACCAGTCAAAGGTTGTAAATTTATTACTTTTCACGATGCTTTTCCTTATTTAGCAAAACGTTACGAACTAAAACAAGAAGCAATAGTAGAAATTCCTGAAGATAGTATTACTCCTCAAGATATTCAACGAGTACAAAAAATTGCCAAACAATATCGAGTTAAAGCCTTACTTAGCGAACCAGGTATTGAAGATAAACGTATCCAGCAAATATCGAGTGACTTAAATTTACCATTAGAAGCGATCGATCCGCTCGAGTCAGGACAAAGCGATCCGCAATATTATTTTCAAGTCATGCAAAGTAATTTAGCAGCTTTAGAAAGAGCGTGTCATTGACATCCTCCCCTACCTATAGAGGAAGGGGATTCCTAAACCTCACGATTTAGGTTTCTGTTTCTTTCTCGTAGAACGAGTTTTTCGCAACTGCCCTTTAGAACTATGTCTATCCGGTCTTATGTTCGCTCCACAGACAGAAACGGCAAGCCCTGCCGCCAAAATATTTTTTCCTGCATTGATATCGCGATCTATACCTTTAGTTCCACAGCTAGGACAATCCCAACTACGAACATCAAGAGGCATTCGATCGACCACAAAACCACAATGGTTGCATCGTTTACTGCTGGGATAGAATCGGTCGATTTTAACCAATTCACGCCCGTACCAATCACATTTATATTCAAGCTGACGGAAAAATTCGCCCCAAGCAGCATCGCTAATACTTCGAGCCAATTTTCGGTTTTTAACCATATTCCTAACGCCAAGATCTTCGACCGCTATCAGATTATTTTCTCTGACCAAGCGAGTAGTCAATTTATGCAAAAAATCGGTACGAGCATCTTTAATTTGGGCGTGTATCGAAGCTACCTTAAGGCGCGCTTTGTATCGGTTTTTCGAGTCTTTGGTTTTCCGGCTCAATACCTTTTGCGCCACTTTGAGCTTTTGATACAGTCGATTAAAATGCTTTGGATTGGTAATTTTTTCACCGTCACTGGTACTAACCAATCGAGAAATACCAACATCAATCCCTACTTTTTTCTTGGTTGGTGGCAATTTTTTAATAGTTTGGTCATTTATCAACAAAGAAACATACCATCTCCCCGATGGTTCGAGTTTGACCGTTACTGTCGATGGAGATGCCCCATTAGGCAAATATCTAGACCATATCATATTAAGAGGTTCTTTGCATTTTGCAAGAGTAAGTTTACCTTCCTCCCACTTAAAAGCCGACTTGGTAAACTCAGCCGCACCACCGTTGCGCTTTTTCTTGAATCGAGGATATTTAGCGTGCTTACCCCAAAAATTGGAGAATGCTTTTTGCAGGTGTCTCAAACATTGCTGCAATGGTACGCAACTAACCTCATTCAGAAAATCGAGTTCAGAGGTCTTTTTCCAACCAGTAAGAAGACTAGAGGATTGAGCATAGTTAATTTTTTCTTTTTTCGAGTACCAAGCTTCAGTTCGAGCAGCCAAAGCTTTATTGTAAACGAGACGAACACACCCCATCGTCCGTCGCAAGAGATTTTCTTGTTCTGGGGTGGGGTAAAACCTATATCGGTAGGCACGTTCAGTCATTTACAACATTTAATTTTTCAGGATTTTTCACATATTAACACTTTTTTCTGTAAAAACACAATTGAAGGCGCGGCATTCGACCCTACTATAGAGAAGTGGGTATCCTGCCGCGAAATACGATGACGAAAAGTATTACCGAACCTATAGTTACAGTTAAAGATTTATCGGTGATGCGTGGGGAATATCTAGCAGTAGATAATGTATCTTTTGAACTTTTACCAGGTACTCGTACAGCAATTATCGGCCCTAATGGTGCGGGGAAAAGTACCTTAATTAAAACTATTTTAGGCTTGATCGAACCGAGTTCTGGTGAAATTAAATTATTTAACTCTAATGGCAAGCAATTAAAGCGATTCAAAACTGAAATTGGTTATATTCCTCAAAAGTTTCCGTTCGATCGCACTTTTCCTTTAACTGTGTCTGAGTTCGTTACTTTGGGATTAAATAATAAACAATGGTGGCATTTTAGCAAACAAAAACAACAAAAGATCGATCGAGCCTTAGAACAAGTTCATCTTACTCAAAAGGCAAAACAAAAAATTGGCACTCTTAGCGGAGGAGAATTAAAACGAGTCTTACTGGCTTATTGTTTAGTTATTCCCCGTCGTCTCTTAGTTCTCGATGAAGCTTTAGCAGGGGTAGATGCTACGGGAGAGATTGAATTTGCCACATTACTAAATAATCTCAAACAAGAACACAATTGGACGATTTTGGAAGTTTCCCACGATTTAGATTTAATCGCTAAATATTGCGTTTCAGTTATTTGTTTAAACCGTCGCTTACTTTACCAAGGTTCGCCTCCAGATATTCTTACATCAGAAAATCTACTGCAAATATACGGTTCTTTAGTTAGTCCTACCTGTCATCACCATGAACTTACCAGATTTCCTGAATCTTTTTAGTCTACCCTTCATGCAAAGAGCATTGCTGGGAGGGGTGCTGTTGGGGATTTTAGGGGGAATT
The DNA here is from genome assembly GCA_964458305.1 of uncultured bacterium. Lineage (GTDB taxonomy): Bacteria > Cyanobacteriota > Cyanobacteriia > Cyanobacteriales > JASJDA01 > JASJDA01. Next base: position 7,599 of record CAYWIH010000151.1, read on the forward strand.
TTAGGCAGCTTTTTAATCCTGCGTCGTCTATCTTTGTTCGGGGATACGGTGGGACATTCGGCAATGTTAGGAGTAGTCTTAGCCGCTTTATTAGAACTTCCTACCACCTGGACATTAATCGGTTTTACTGTTGCTTTTGGCTTGGGAGTTATTTATTTAATCGACAGAACTGATTTAGGTAGCGATACAGTTTTGTGTATTGCCTTATCGAGTTCGGTAGCTTTAGGGACAATCGGTTTTAGTTATTTAGAAGGATATCGAGGTAATTTATTATCGATTTTATTTGGAGATATTCTAGCAATAAGTAATATAGATTTGATTTTATTATTATTGCTATTAGGTATAACTTTAGCCTGGTTAATTATCAGTTTACCAGAGCAAATCTTATTAACCCTCAACAGCAATTTAGCCCTAGTTAAAGGCGTAAATGTTCCCATTCATCGCTATTTTTTTATCTTTATTTTATCAATAACTATTGCCTTAACTATTCGCGCAGTTGGCATTTTACTCGTCAATAGTTTTCTGGTTATTCCTGCTGCTACTGCAAAATTAATTTCTCAGCAGTTTTCGGCCTTTATCGTTACTGCTGCTATTATAGGCGGGCTGAGTGGTGCGATCGGAATGGTAGTTTCTGGGGGATTCGATCTGCCTAGCGGCCCGAGTATTGTTTTGGTTCAGGTAGCTGGATTTTTAGCTGCGGTTTTATACTCTCGACAGGGTTGAGTTGAGATCGATGCGATCGCTCTATATAGTTTTTAAATCTTAGTTTTATCTGCTAAAACTCGTGCTAAATTTTCCCTTAAATCTGGCAAATCCATCGTTCCAATATCTCCTTGTTGGCGAGTTCGAATGCTCAAAGTTTGAGTTTCAACTTCCCTTTTTCCAACTATTGCTACTACGGGAATTTTTTCTAGTTCGGCATTACGTATTTGTTTGCCCAAACGTTCCCCCGTACAATCTATTTCTACCCGATAACCAGCCTGTTTTAACCCAGCAGCAACAGCTTCGGCATATTCTCTTTGTGCTTCACTTACTGGTAGCAAGCGTATTTGAATCGGTGCTAGCCATAAAGGAAAATCCCCTGCATAGTTTTCGATTAAAATTCCGTAAAAACGCTCTAGAGAGCCAAAAATTGCCCGATGAATCATAATCGGACGTTGACGAGAACCATCGGCTGCGACATATTCCATCTCAAAGCGTTCTGGCAAGTTAAAATCTACCTGGATAGTAGAACATTGCCAAGTACGTCCAATGGCATCTTTGATTTTGATATCGATTTTAGGGCCATAGAAAGCACCACCACCGCTATCTTCAATATATTCCCAACCTTTGCTATTCAAAGCTTCTACTAAAGCCTGAGTTGCTAATTCCCAACCCTCATCTGTACCGACAGATTTATCTGGGCGAGTAGAAAGATTGACCTCATAGTCTTTAAAACCAAAATCCGAAAGAATCTTTTCCGTCAAATTCAGCACACCGAGAATTTCTGCTGCAATTTGAGTCGGTAAACAGAAAATATGAGCATCATCTTGAGTAAAACCCCGCACCCTCATCAAACCGTGTAGGACACCAGAACGTTCGTAGCGATAAACCGTACCTAACTCTGCCCAACGCAATGGTAATTCTCGATAGGAATGGAGGTCATTTTTATAAGTTAGAACGTGAAATGGACAGTTCATCGGCTTGATTTGATAAGCTTGTTGCTCGATATCCATCGACTCAAACATATTTTCCCGATAAAAGTCAAAGTGACCCGATGTTTTCCACAATTCTAAGTTAGCAACGTGGGGAGTATAGAGCAGTTCGTAACTAGCTTCTAAATGTGCCTTACGCCAATAATCTTCAATAATGTAGCGCATCGTCGCACCGCGAGGATGCCAAAATACCAAACCTCCACCTGCATTTTCTTGAATGCTAAACAGTTTTAACTCTTTGCCTAGTTTGCGATGATCTCGGCGTTTGGCTTCTTCTTTTTGCTTTAAGTAAGCTTTTAATTGTTCGGGAGTTTCCCAAGCTGTACCATAGATCCTTTGTAGTTGGGCTTTGCTTTCATCTCCCCGCCAGTATGAGCCAGCTACGCTTTCTAAGACAAAAGCCTTGGGGTTAATCTGTCCTGTATAGTTCATATGAGGCCCTGCACAGAGATCCCACCAATATACAGTTGCAGGAATTTTGACGGGGTTAATTAAAGAAGGTTCTGGTAAAGTCCCTTTTAATTTTTCTCCTACATCGGGCAATCTACCGCCGTCGGGACTTCCGATATAGTAACGAGTAATAGTTTCTCCTTCAGAAATGCTATCTAAAATTTCTAGTTTATAAGGTTCGCCTAACTGTTCGATCTCTGCTTTAATTTCTTCTCTACTTACTTCTTCCCGAATAATGGGCAAATTAGCTTTAATAATGAAGCGCATTTGTTTAGTAATTTTTTTCAAATCTTCAGGACTAAAAGGTTGCGCGCGATCGAAATCATAATAAAAACCCGTATCTGTAGTCGGGCCAATGGTTACTTTTGTCTCTGGAAATAGGGTTTGTACTGCCATTGCCATGATATGGGCGCAAGTGTGACGAATGCGCTCTAGTTGTTCTCGATTGGCAATTGGTAAGGGAGACTGGGCTAACTGACTAACCATTGGCAAATTCTTGTAATGATAATCGTTATCATGATAGCGTAAATTGATAATCATTATCGCCAGACAGATTTGACAATAACTTCTTCGATCGATCCTTAGAGCATTTCTTGCCTAGCTTGAGTTAAAACCTTACCCGCTTGTTGTTGATAACCTTCAAAATGCAAATCGCAATTACCCAACTAAAATCAACCAAAACCTTTACCCCGCTTAGACTCCGACCAAATAATTAACTCCCCGTTTTGACCTCCAGCGGCCAACTGTTGGCCATCTCTATCCCAAGCCAAACAAGAAAACCCACTAGATGCACCTTCTAAAATTTGTCCTACTTGCTTGGCTTTTGTCCATAAAACCAATCTTCCATCATCCCCAGCAGACGCTAGTAATAAATTATCAGGGTGGAACTCTAAAGCTTGAATTTTGCGATCGTGTAAAGCTAAAACGCGAGCATTCCAGCCTTCTTTATCGTCAGCTTCTTTTTTCCAAACGGCAATTCCTTCGATACTCGATGCTGCCAGTAAAGGTGTATTATTAGAAAGCGATCGCGACCAAGTTAGATTTGCAACCTTACCAGGAAACCCCCGCATCACCCAAGGATCGGGACTGCCATATTCTAAAACAGTAGTGGTATTGTCTAAATTACCCGAAGCAATATATTTGCTATCTCCAGACCAAGCAGTAACAATGCTAGCTGAGGGCAGATCGATAAGATCGGGATCGTCATCCCAATTCTTAGTATTCCAAATCTTGACTCCTCCCTGACCGGCGATCGCCAGATTATTTCCATTTGGTCGCCAAGCTAAATCTAAAACAGAGGAGTTAGTAAAAGGTAAAGTAGTTATTACTTTCTGGCAATCGGCATCCCAGATTTGCACGTCAGGCCCCAGACTAAAAGCTAATTGATTACAAGTAGGACTCCAACTCAATTTATCTATCCATTTAGGCGCATTATCTAAGGTAAAGAGCGAATTTTCCTCCTTTTCTTGTTCCCACTTTTTGTCGGAGAGGACTAGGGGGAGCTTAAAAGATGAAATATCCCAAACTCTAACTTTACCATCCTGTCCTCCAGCAGCTAAAAACTTGCCATCGGCCGAAAAAGACAGACAATCTATCGATGTTAAACCCGCAGGTAATAAATTAACCAGATTGTTATCTTGCCATCTAAAATAAACAAGGGTACTGAAATCATAATTTTAATTTGATTTTAGAGG
>CAYWIH010000152.1:0-11366 GCA_964458305.1 uncultured bacterium
CAAGGTAATTTGAGATGTTATCTCTGGCTACCTTAACGAGCCGCACCTTTAAACCTACATCTAACCCTATTGTTTTGTTAGTAGGTTCTAATTGATGTCTAACTTTAGCATCGATACAAAATTGAACATAGTAACCATCTGCTCGTCTTACTACTCTTACTCTTTTAATTTGTTTAAGTTGATAGTAATTTAGATCGTAAGTCCCCTTGAGCTTCAATTTACCTATTTTATTTTTATCAGTAAAAGTAATGGATTTACGATTTTCATCTAATTTCCAGCCAGTTGACTTATATTCAACAGAACGACTATTTTTTTTAAACTTTGGATAGCCTGTCTTGGTGGACGTTCCCGAAGCTCTTTCGCCGACGCGGGCTTCCACCGCTTTTTTACCTTTGATTTTCTGCTTGCTCCGTCCTAATCTGGAGGAAACCTCCAGGCGGGCGGTGCGCTTTTTACAGTTATCGTAAAATCTAGAAATAGCTGACCAGGCTCTTTCAGCAGCCGATTGTCTAGCCATCGAATTTAATTTATTAGCCCAAGTGTATTCTTTGGCTAGTACCGAGCAATATTTATTAAGCTTATACTTATCAATTTTTTCCTCGCGCTTAGCATCCATCCAAAGACGCAAGCATTTATTACGAACAAATTGAGAAGTTAAAATAGCTTCATCTATTGCTTTATATTGCCAGTCTTTACCTTTGGCTTTAAATTCATAGACTATCATAGCTCGACCCAACTATTCTTATGCTGCTATGATAGTATAAATTTAACCGCAATTCAGAGCCAACGATTGAGAAGATTGGGGTATTCTTGCGGTGTTAAGGATAAACAGATCGATCGACTAGATTGATTTTATTAAATTAATTGCGATCGCCAAACTAATTCAAAGTAAAAAAGATTGAATTGGAGAAAGTTTTAATTTGTAACGATATAAAGCCACAGGTCGTCCGGCAGCGATAAAATAATCAGGATCTTGTGGAGATAAATAAATTGCAGTTATTTGTTCTGCTTCGACATCACCCGATGGTAATAACTTGTAACTGCTGGTAGTTTCGACTTGATTGATATAAATTTGAGGATCGCGACGAAATACTTGTTGAGTAATTTCTGTGGCAATAAAACGAGAGGAATTAGGTGTTTCGCTGGCCCTTCCGGTGACGGTAGAAATTAACATTCCCCGTCCTTTTCGCAAAAAAGTAATCTGACGGTTGGGATTGTTGGGATCTACTTTTACTGAGTCTACCGCATCCTTGCCCAAATAACTCCTGGCAATTTGTAAACCATTAAAAGCGCGATCGGCTACTACGGGTAAACTTCCCACAATTAAAGATGGTAGGGGCGATCCCATTAGCATTGGCAAGTATTTTCTCTCAAATCTGACTTGAAATTTTATTTCTACATCTAAATAACGTTTATTAGCTTCAAATCCTGGTGTAATAATATTGGGAGCTAAAGGGGCAATTTGTTCTACTTCCGTACTAGATACTAGCCAATCACCAGCCATCCAGTCTGGATAAATTAGATCGTCTCTAGCTTTACCCACTCTGGGTTTACTTTGCCATTTCGGAAAGCATTTTAGACGATCTTGCAAGATCGTATGATTTCCAGGGGTTGAGAATAAGCTAGTCGCTAAAGTGTTGCTGGGGTTACCTAGTAAAATAACTAAAATTAAGCAAAGACAACTCCAAAATTTCATTTGATATTAAGTATTTCTCGATATTATTGATTCGATTTGAGTGAGATTTAAAATTTTGCTAGATTTTAATGGATAATGAGTTCAAACAAAATTAGTATTATAATTCCAGTTTTGAACGAAGCTGCAATTATTTTAGATAGTTTGCGGAAACTAGATAAAAATAAAAATAACGTCGAGATTGTTGTAGTTGATGGCGGATCTAGGGACAAAACCGTCGAACTAGTTAGATCGATCGATGTCAAATTAATCGTCTCTCCTACTCCCGGACGTGCCAAACAAATGAATTTAGGTGCGGCAACAGCTACTGGGGATATTTTATTATTTTTGCACGCCGATACCTATTTACCAAAGGATTATCAAATAATAGTTACACAAATTTTATCCCAATCAAAAACTGTTGCTGGGGCTTTTGAATTGGCGATCGACAGTCAAGATCGAAGATTGCGTTTGCTCGAACAAATGGTAAACTGGCGATCGCGCTTTTTTGCTCTTCCTTACGGCGATCAAGCAATATTTTTGCAGACAAAAGTCTTTCAAGAGATTGGTGGTTTTCCAGATTTACCTATTATGGAAGATTTTGAGTTGATGCGACGCTTGAAATCTCGGGGTAATATAGCGATCGCATCCCAAGCTGTTTTAACTTCCCCTCGTCGCTGGGAAAAATTGGGCATTTTCCGCACTACTTTAATCAATCAACTAACTATTATTGGCTACTTTTTGGGCATTGCTCCCGATCGGTTGGCTAGTTGGTATCGATGTCATAAGGTCGAACGGAAACAAGATAAGTAATCATTAAACAGGTATTTTATAAATCCAATCTTGATAATTTGGATCGCGATTTTCTGTAATTTCTGCTAGTTTCGATCGCAATTGTTCGGTAATTGGTTTTGCTTCTGGTAATTGATAGTTTTCAATTCTTTTTACTGGGGTTATTTTAGCAGCAGTTCCGCTTAAAAAGACTTCATCAGCAATTAAAAGTTCTGATTTATCCACCGGTCTTTCTACAGTTTCTAGTCCTAAATCTTTAGCAATAGTAAGAATGCTATCTCTAGTTATTCCTTCGAGAATATCTTGTTCGAATCCTGGAGTAATTATTTTGCCATTTCTGACGATAAATATATTCATTCCCGTTGCTTCGCAAACTTTACCCTGGGAGTTCATTAAAATAGCTTCATCAAAACCCGATTCTACTGCCTCTGTTTTTGCCAAAGAAGAGGTAATATAAGCTCCACTAATTTTTCCTCTTAATGGTAAACTTCTATCTTCTTGACGATGCCAAGAACTAATTCTACAGCTGATTCCTTCTGGAGATAAATAATCTCCCAATTCCAAACCGTAAACAAAGAAATCTTTTGCTATTTTATGCAGTCTGGGAGCAATTCCTAAGTCTGAAGTATAGACAAAAGGTCTAATATAAAAAGAAAAATCGGGCTGATTTTTTTTAACAAAATCGATAATTATATTCTTTATTTTATCTGCTGGCAAATCGTAATTTAAATATCTCGCGCTGTTGCTCAATCTTTGGCAGTGACGATCCAATCTAAACAGTAAAATTTGCTTGTTATTTTGGGGATCTGGTATGCCTCTTAAACCGCCAAAAGCACCAGTACCGTAATGTAAAGCATGGGTTGCGATCGAAATTTTTGCCTCTTCAAAAGGAACAAATTTATTTTGAAAGTATGCGATCGATAAAAAGTTATGCATGATGGCAACGGAGATTATTTTTAAGTTTAAATTGTAGTATTGTGAATTTCGTACTGCGAGGTTTTCTCAAAATTTATGGGGCAGATCCCCCATCGGCTAAAGACTCAAGGAAAAGATACCTAAGACAGCGAAACCAAATAATGAGCGTTTGCTTTAGTAATTAAACTTTGTTGGTTTATTTCCATGAATTCAGCGGCTAATAAATCTTTTACGCTCCGATAATAAATTACTAAACTACTGACCCCTACTAAAATTTCTATAGCTTTAAATTCTAACTCGGGATAGACTGTCAAACCGCGATCGAAATAATTTCTTAAAGCAGATTTCCCCTCGATCGATCGAGAAGGACTATCTAATAATTTAACCACCATCGGCGAAATAAAGACAATTTCTTCGGCATAATGAGATATTATCCGATCTAAGTCGTGAGCGTTCCAGTCTTCGAGCCAATTTCGTGCAATTTCAAGGGCATCTGCTGGTTTTATCATTTTAGTAACGGTTTATTTTAAATTTTAATAATGGGATCGATCGCGCCTAATTATTATTGCTTTTTGAGAGTTGAAAGTAGCAATTACTTTTAGTATCAACAATTTTCCGTTCTCTTTGTTACGATGAGAAATTTATTAAGGTTTTTTTAACCTCCCGTGCTGGTAACCTAAAGAATGCCTCAAACAGCTACTAATTTCTGGCCCAGTTTTCTGGCTTTTTGAATTGTTTTTTCGGGTAATTCGATATTTTCTCGATTGACTAAACCAACCCAAATGATTCCAATGGTTTTTGCACCCAAAAGATCTGCTAACCTTTTGAGAGATGTAATAACTCCTGTTAACATTCTGCCCATAAAAGCTGGTGCTGCACTTGCCGATATTAGTATGGCTTTTTTAGTTTTTATTTTTTGCCTTATTTGAGGCATATTTTCTGCCCAAGGCCAATAACCATAACAAACGCATCTTTCGAGAAACTGTTGCGTCAGCGCGTTAATATTGCCAAAATTTACTGGCGCGCCAATAACGAGATAACTAGCATTATCGATGCGATCGAGGATGCTTTCCATATCGTCTTCGAGAATGCATTGACCGCGTTTGACTCCTGGTTTTTGCAAGCATTTGCGGCAGTTAGTACAGAATTCGATCCGATAGTCCTTTAAATAGATTTTTTCGGTTTTTGCTCCGGTTTTGGCGGCACTGGCGAGAACTTCTGTTACCACCGAATCGATTATGCCATTTTTGCGGTAACTGCCGACGATACCGATTACTTTATTATTGGGGCGATCGACCATTTTGCACCTCCTTACCTATAATTTGGTAGAGATACTCGCAGATCCTATATTTTTATTTTCCTTCCCTCGGGTTTTTTTTAGTAATAAGATTAGTTAAGTTCAATAATTCAAGATCTAATAACGAGCGATCGAGAATTAATACCGTTTCTCAAAAGCAAAGAGAGACTTAGTTTAAAAGTTAAAGAGATTTCTAAATTTAAGTGTGTATTCTAGAAAATTTAAGATATTTATCCTTAAATATAGATTAGCTTGAATATAATTAAACCAATTTTATTCAAGACACTACTTAGAGCGATCTATTAATCTATTATTTTTCTCTAAAAAAATAAAATTCTTTTTCATCATCTTCAAAAAGATTACAATCCAAAACATGAGCAAATAAATCTTGTTCGAGACATTTTTGACCTAATTTTATAGCTTCCAAACGAGAAATATTTAGTTTCTTTATCATCCAATCTACAGCTTTTTTACCCTGAAAGCATTTTCGAGATCTTCGCCAACTTCGATGATGAAAAGTTTTTTCTAATTCCTGAGAAGTTTTCATATTTTCAGCTATTTTAACTATCGCTTCGGATAGAGTTAATGGCTCTAGTTTTCCAGAATCAACACATAAATATACGCCGCCATCTTTCTCTAAAATAGCTCTTAACTCTCCTTTTTTTTCCGCTTCTTCACTCCAATCTTGATATTTTATTTTAACTGTATTTAAATCTAGGTTCAAAAATTTCTCGAAATAAAAACACCAATTTCCATATTTAATTCCCATCAAGGCATCGGATGGAGACTGTTTTACAAAACAAAATTTTACGTCTTCTGGGGTCAAAATTAACATTTCAATGATTATTAAAAAAAATTACAAAAGTTTTGAGGCTATCTTTTTATTATTAAACTAAATCTTCTATTGTAGAGATTAATTGTTGAGGAGTAAATGGTTTGGTCATATACTTATTTGCTCCATTCAATTTAGCTCTTACTCGATCTATCGTTCCAGTATTACCTGTCAACATTACTATGGGAGTATCTCTTGTTTCTGGAAACCGTTTCAATTTTTCGCATAATTTGTACCCACTAATATCTGGCATATTTATATCGAGAAAGATTAAGATCGGCTTCTTAATTAATAAGATGTCTAATTGTTCGGTTGGTTTCAGAATATTTAATACTTCATAACCGACTGGCTCTAAACTTGCTTTTACCGCATACTGAATTGTTTTACTATCATCAATGCAAGCTATAATTGGATTGGCCGATGAGGTCGATCGATCTGTATGATTGTCTTTGTTTAACTCTGAGGATTCTTTTTCCAGCCATAAGGTTAAAGATGTTTCGTTTTCTATTAACAAACAGACTAAATCTTTACTTGCGTATTCTTCGCATACTTTATTAACTTTTGGTAAACTACTTTTAGGATAAATTGAACCTAAATATAATTGTTTTTCTCGAAAGTAAATTGAAGATTTTTGTCTGGAATAATCTATTTTAGATTTAATTTCTTGCTCCGTTAGATAAATAGGCGCATTCATTTTCTCTTTAAAATAATTAAGTTCGATCGTATTTTTCTTAATTATATAAAAAAATATCTTCGTTTGATTTCGCTAAACACTTAATTTTTTTCAGCAAAATAACTGACTTTGCACCCTGTGTATATATACGAGTAAAAAATTTTCATCTATATTTTAAGGAGCGGGTAGAAAGCAAGCATTTCAATCATTTTAACGATTCATTTGTGTAAAATGGCTGAAGTTAAATATAGAGACAGTAATAGATAATTAATATAATCTCATCTGCTTTGAGTCGATCTAACCTAATTGTTTATTTTTCTTGTAATTATAAATTAGTTCTATGTTTATTCTTCAAACCCGAGATGTCCAGTTTTGTTTAGTAATTAAGGAAGCCAAGCAACCTCAACAACTTCAAGGTTTACTTTATCGCGGGTTTCTATTTAGCAAAGTTGGTTCTTATCATCATAAGCAGTACGATTTTGTTATTAAAAAATGTCGCGAATCATTGGAGGGCAATCTCCCTATTACAACGATCGTTGTTAAAGATTATGATGGTCTTAGTCTGTGGTCTCACGATCCAAAATTAAAAATTGCCAATTCAGATACTCGTGCTAAATCTGAGTTAGCACGCCATTCAATTTTATTTAAAGTTAATTTTTTCAATTACCGTCCTAATCTTGAAATAGAGCGAAAATGGAACGAGCGAGCGATTAAATTTTGGGAAGAAATATCCGAATCTAATTTAATCGCAGAGATAAAATTTAAGAACTCATAAATTTTTAAAATAAATATATAAGTAATGATTACTGCATAAATCGCCTCGAGTCGGATCGGGGTGATTATTAACTAACAAATAAAATTATTTAATGATAATTAATATTTTGCCGTTATTAGAGATCTATAATTCAAGATCGTTATTGCTGAGATAAAGAGCGATCGCATGAGAAAAAATCCGATTTGGTTGGGAATAGATCCCGGTTTGGCGATAATTGGCTGGGCGATATTAGAAGAATTAGCCACAGGAGAAGCAAATTTAATCGATTCGGGAACAATTGAAACCCCGAAAGAGACTAATACATCAGCGAGACTGGTTGAAATAGAAAAGGACATGGTACAAATAATCCAAGAATTTCAACCAAACAAGATCGCCATGGAAATGCCCTTTTTCAGTCGGCAAATTAAAGCAGCAGGAGGTGTATTACAAGCCGTTGGCGTAATCAATTTGGTCTGCTTTCGCGAATTGGGTTTAGAACCTATTCTGTTACATCAATCTAGCTGGAAAGCCCATTTAGGAGATGGTAAAGCCACTAAATCAGATGTCGCAGAGACGCTAGCAAACTTGTTCGATCTCCAACATCTTCCGATCGACGATACTGTCGATGCGATCGGCATTGGTTATGCAGGTTTGTGTGGTTTAAGAAACTTAATTAAATAGGTAGATTTTTAAAGTTAATTAGGATACGCAATATTTTAAATAAAGATTGCCTATTAAAATTAGTTAAATAATTCGAGATCGAGTCAAAAACCAGTATTTTACAGGGAAAGAAGCCACAGTTTAAGAGTTGACTGTTTAAAACAGAAATTTAAATATATTTCAAAGATGATGAATTAGGGGCTTATTAGTAGTAATCTATAAAATGATTAATTCAATTGGGGTCGTTTTAGAAGCTTATGAATTACAAATTTAAAGTCTTTGCTGGATTAGTTATTACAGGTGGAATTGTTGGATTGGGTTCTCTCCCAATGAACGAGAAACTGTCAGCTAATATACCCAACGTAGCAAAATCTCCAGAAGTAAGATCTTCGGTTCAAACCCGATCGATATCTCAAGAAACAGTCTATAGTGCTCAATTAGTTAGACCTTATACCAAAGCTTGTAAAGATAGGTTACAAAAAAAAGATATATCTTCAGATATATCTAAGTCTGTTTGTGAATGTTCGCTCCAACAGATGCAAAGAAAACACACTCAAAAAGAAGCGATCGGTATTTTAATTAAAGCATCTAAAACTGCTGAAGATCCCAATACGGGTATGCCTAAAGCATTATCAGATTATTTTACTCCCTGTATGTTAGAAGCAAGTCAAAAAAATTGAGTGCATTTTAGGGAGTAGAATTTAGATATATTTAAATGTGGTGTGTGGTTTTTATTTTTACCTGAATTGATTCTTGTTTTAAAAAAAATTTAATCTAGTTGCGATCGATCCCTTATTTAATAAAACAAAAATATTACCAGGTTGGGGAATTTTAGAATATCGCTCGAATTAATCTCAAAATTTATCTATTTGATTCGATGCGTTTTTGTGCTTCATTTAGGGCTGCTTCGGGGGTTTTATCTTGTAATAAAGATGCTTCGATCGCCCGACCTAAATTTTCTGAAAGACGAGTGTAACCTTCGATAATTGGACGGGATCTAGCCCATTCCATTTGCTCTAAAAATACTGCTAAAACCGGATTTTCAGCAATAAATTCTTGATATTTTTCGCTAGTTTGTGCTTTTAAGTTAATTGGCAAATAACCAGTTTGTAAAGCCCACTCTGTTTGAAATTCTTCCCCCAATATATATTCTAAAAATTCTTTAGTTGCTTTTTCTTTTTCTGGAGTTGTTTGAAAGACAAATAAATTTTCTCCCCCTACTACTGCAGCTTTTTTCTCTAATTTTGGTATCGGAAAAACGCCATAATCTACATTTGTTTGTTTTAATTGTGCTAAAGTCCAAGGGCCGGTTATTTGCATTGCTGCTTTACCTTTTAAGAAGTCATCTAATTCATAACCTCTTTCCGGTGCAGATAACATAGCTAGATCTTCTTTAACTAATTTTGCTCCAAATTCTAAGGCTTTTATTGCTCCGGGATTGTTTAAATTAACTCGATCGCCCGATACGATTTCGCCACCAGCACTGTAAATAAATGGCAACCAAACAAATACCGTCCATTCCCCTTTTCCTACTGATAAAAATAAGCCGTGTCGATCGATTCTTCCGTCTTTATCGGTATCTTTTGTTAATTGTTTGGCAACTGTTTCTAATTCCGACCAAGTTTCTGGTAGTTTAGTAATTCCTGCTTCTTGAAATAAACTAGGTCGATAAAACATCGCTGCATTATTAGTAGCAAAAGGTACTGACCAAATATGTCCGTCTAGTTTCATTGTTGCGAACATTGCCGGATCTATTTCGGATTTAATTGCCGATCGATCTAACCAATCTTCTAGGGGAACTAAGGCATCAAACTTTAGCAATTCTCCCGTTATTTGCGGCACGTACCAAAGTAAATCTGGTGGTTCATCTGCTACTATTGAGGCGATAATTTTTGGGAGTTGTTCGTCTGGTTGACCGCTATATATTGCTTCTACTTGAATATTTTCGTGAGTTTGATTGAAGTTTTCTAATAATTTGTTAAATATATCTCGATTTTCTGGTGGATTTATGCCGTGCCAAAAAGTTATTTTAGTTATTCCGTCTTGCTCGATATTATTGGGCTGACAACTGTTGATAATTAATAAACTAAAGCAAGCCAAAGCGATCGCGATTAAGCTTTTATATTTTTTTCTCGGCATTTTCTACTTGAAAGCTTTTATTTTAATAAAATATTATCTCATCTTTATCTAAGTAATCTTACTTATTTTCTTAAATTTTAATAATGTTTTTTTGCTTAATTTGCCAGCTCTTATTCAGAATATTTTAAGTTTATTGTTTTCTATAATTATTAATTTTCTTTGCTCGAGCGATTATTTTAGTACCGGAAACAAATAAAGTAGTTCCAGGCAAGATAAAAATTAGTGCCAGTCCGTAACTTGAAATCACATTATAATTATCTACCCAATTTTTAAGAGCTACTTTTGCCGATCGATCTTGGAGGTAGTAAATATCTATTTTGGTATTTTCTGCGATCGCTTTAAATTGTTTTTTAGTCATTTTTTCGATCGTACCGGTTTGCCAATTTCCCAGCTCTTTTTTACCTAGATTGTCTGTAGTTTTATTGCTCAAAGCGAACTTTTTAGTTGATGTTTTGAATTCTCGATCTGCTATTATTTTTTCTTGGGGAGAAGTTATCTTTTTATCCCAATAATAAACATCGACGCGATATCTATTTCTCAAAGCTCTTCTGCGACCTATTATAGAACTTTTATTTCGATATTTTTTAATGACAGTTGCCCGAGCTATTAAGCCTTCTTTTTTAAATTTTTGAACCTCGCTCCAATTTAAAAAACCTAAAACACTAAATACTCCACCAATAACAGCCAAACCCAGACCTATTCCTTGAAAAACTTCAGCTTTAGCTTTTTTAGTTTTGAATATTTTTTGTTTTTTGATTTGATTTTCCGGGTTGGTTAATTTTATTTTGCTAGGCATCGTTAAAAGTTTAAATTTTCAACTATGATACTATCGCTTCGTTACTTTGACAATCCAACTTATTCGATTATAATTTAGCCAGTAATTTTTAGTTAGTAATTGCCAACACGAAATCGAAAAAAATCGCACTCGCGATCGGATCTAACAATCTATAAGTCAGGAACTAGTGAAAATGAAAATCATTTGACTTCTGAGTTTAAATATACTATTGCGATCGATAAGTCAAGGGATAAAATATATTAAAAAAAGAGATTAATTATATGACGATCGAGCAAGAAATTTGGCAACGACCAGAAATTATCCAATGGAGTCAACTACTGTTAAACAGTTACGAAAAACTGTTAGGCGATCGCTTAATTCCAAGACAAGAAAATAGCGAAGCAGAAGCTAAATTACTTTTTTTTGCTCCCTTTGTAGTCGTATCTCATAACACAAAAAGCGATCCTATTTTAAATTATGGTAACCAAACTAGCCTAGAACTTTGGCAAATGAATTGGCAAGATTTTATTAGAACACCTTCCCGTTTTACTGCCGAAAAGATCGAGCGAGAAGAAAGAGAAAAAATGCTCTCAAAAACAGCTCGAGATGGATTTATTATCAATTATCGAGGCATACGCAAAACTAGTCAGGGCAAGCGTTTTTTAATCGAAGGATGTACTATTTGGAACGTAGTCGACTCCAGAGGAGTGTTAAAGGGTCAAGCAGCAACATTTTCCCAATGGTCGTTGCTCGAGTAAAGATAATTTAAATTAATAATATTAATACAATATAAATAAGCTAAAACAAAAATTAATTGAGATTCCCTCGAGTAGTAATACATGAGTCTAGATAAAACT
>CAYWIH010000153.1:0-11279 GCA_964458305.1 uncultured bacterium
GGGTACGGAAATATTGTCTTTACTGTCGGCATCGAAACCAGAACCCCAGAGGGCTTTTACAACCTCATAGCCATGAAGATCTAAACCTTTTGCTCTGACTTTGCCGATTAAAGTCATTGTCTCTCTAAGACCGTTTTCCCGATTTTTAAAAGTTATATCGTATTCGATCAGACAACGGCGTTTTGGCTTGTAACGAATGGGTCGAATATTCTTAATTTTAATATCTTCAAACCTACCAGAAGCAGAAAGATTACTTTCAAATTGACTTTGAACCTCGATCGCATCGATAGTTTTAGCCAAAAAAGGCATGGTGGGGTCGTTAGTAATTTCAGAAGCATCCCAAACCATAAGTTATACTAAACAATTATTGACGTTTGACGAGCTGAACTTGATAAAGATTTGCGTAGCGATCGTTATTGCTCATTAATTCTGAATGAGTGCCGCTTTCTAAAACACAACCCCCTTCAATATAAAGAATTAAATCGGCACGGCTTGCCAATTGCAGATCGTGAGTGATGATGAAGGTAGTACGATCTTTAGTTAGACGTTCGAGAGCTTCGATTACTTCGCGTTCGCTATTTTTATCTAAACCAGTAGTAGGTTCGTCCAAAATCAGGATCGGAGACTTGCGAAGAAAAGCGCGGGCGATCGCCAATCTTTGCCTTTGTCCGCCAGAAATAGTTACCCCTCGTTCGCCTAAAATAGTATCGTAGCCTTCTGAGAGAGCCTCGATGAACTGACTGGCATTTGCCAAACGTGCAGCTTCGACGATCTCATCTAACGTAGCTAATCGCTCTCCGTAGGCGATGTTATCTCGAACGCTAGCAGCAAAAAGAATGCTTTCTTGCAGCACTACACTAATTTGGCTGCGCAGGGATTTTAAAGTATATTTGCGGATGTCAGACCCATCGATTAAGATGCTGCCCTCCACCGGATCGTAAAGACGCAACAACAAACTAGCAAGGGTAGATTTACCGCTACCGGAAGGCCCGACTACAGCCACCTGCTGACCTGGATTTACTTGAAAATTAATATTATGTAAAATCTTGCGATCGCGATCGTAGCCGAAACTGACCCGATCGAATTGTACCGATCCTTGAAAAGCAGGAGCGGCGATCGCACCTGGCAAATCTCTCACCTCTGGCATTTCTTCCATAATACCGAGGACGCGCTCTCCGGCCGCCGATGCTTTTGCCAACCTTCCGGCATATTTAGCAAAACTCTGTACTGGTTTCAAGCCATTTTTGAGGTAAGCCAGGAACACCAGCAAATCCCCCGGGGTTAATTTTTGGTGCAGCACCAACCAAGCACCGCGCCACAAAACCAGGGCTGTAGCTAAGGCAATTAGCACATCTACCGTCCGTTCTAGAGTAGCCGCCAACCGTTTCGCTTTTACTCCTTCTTTCAAAGTTTTTTTGTTTTGGCTGGAGAAAACTTCGGCAAAAGTGTCCTCTAAAGAAAGAGCCTGCACGATCTCGATCGCCCCTAAAGATTCGGCCGCAGTAGATGCCATTTTTCCTTCTCTGCGGCGTTGTTGGCGCGAAACATCTTGAATGCGGCGACTGATGCGCGTTGTTGAGAGGTAAAATAAAGGGACTGTCAATAAAGCCAATAGGGTTAGCTGCCAATTAATCCAGAACATTACCCCCAACATCCCGATTAAGATGAGGAAATTGCCTAATAGAGGCACGACGGCAGTAACGGCAATATCTTGAATCATACCAACATCGGAAATGACTCGCACGACTAGATCCCCTTTTCTGGCGCGATCGTGGAAAGAAAGGGAAAGGTGCTGTAAATGGTGATACAGATCTTGACGGACTCGAGTTAATACCCGATTGCCAACCAATGCAAAACCGACCGTATAATAATAGGCTGCCATTGCTCTAAGTCCGGCGATCGCAACTAAGCCGATCGCTGCTAATGAGAGTAAAGTTACTGGAGTAAAGCGATCGAGCCAAGGAATGCTTTGCAAGTCGCCAGAAGGTACAGTAACAAAAACGTAATCGAAGACAATTTTTAGCGGCCAGGGTTCTAGTAACCGCAGACCGATCTCAGCTAATAGTGCTAGAAATGAAACTGATACTAAGAGGCGATATTGATAAACGTAAGGAGAAAAATACTGCCAAATTCGCAGCAAGCCGGGTAACGATTCTTTAATGCTTTGCGGGCGACCCATCTAGATTTTTCCTCCAAACAACGAGGACGATCTCTGAGAATTTTTGCAAAAGTTTCAATTATTTACTGAGAATTAGCGAAGAGGCAATGCGGTACAGCTTAGATAGAATACTCTTATTTTTTCCGCTATTTTTTTAACTTTTGCGAGAACTCTAGTATGTGTTGATAATCGAATTATGACACAATTAAGTGTTTTCTTACCCTTCAATATCTCTCGATCCTTTTTGTTAGCCATGTATAGTAGTTTCGTCTGCTTTGATGATGACTTTTATCTGTTCCCTACTACCTATTTTGTACAGACGTTCCATGGAACGTCCCTACTAACTACTCCCTGCAATTACAATTAGTTTCCTAATCTAAGTTCGATTCTCTAGCTCGAGAAAATCCCTCAACTTACTGTCAAGGGATTTTTAAAACGCCGCAAAGAAAATAAACATTTTTCTCTTAACATAGCTGCTGAACTTGTTTAATTTCTTGGCCCCGAACCGATCGAAAGAGATCGCGCAGTCCAGCGGTATTGCGATCGATATCGAATTCAGTTTCGATTAAATTGCGAGCAGCAGTAGCAAGTTTAACTCGCAGGCTAGAATCTTCAAATAAGCTTTCGATCGCGGTTGCTAAGGCTATTGGGTCGTGTTGAGATACCATTAATCCCGTTTGGCGATCGCGCAAGATTTCCGGCACTCCAGTCACGTCAGTAGCAATACAGGGAGTACCCAGGGCCATTGCTTCTAATAACACCATCGGCAAACCATCGCGATCGCTATCTGAAGCAACTACGTAAGGGCCGGCAAAAACTGCCGCATTTTGCATCCGCTCGATAACTTCGAGTTGAGGACGCGCCCCCAGTAGCTCGACTCTACCTTTTAAGTGCGATCGCTCGATTTGTGCTTTTAACTCAGTTTCTAAAGGGCCGGTGCCGATGATTTCGCAACTAAATTTACAGCCTTTTTCTGCGAGAATGGCACAAGCGGCAATTAAATCGGCAAAACCTTTTTTCTCGATTAATCGACCTACTGAAACGATCCGCATTTGTCGTTTTTCAGGTGCTATGTAAGGAAATCTTTTGAGATCTAGACCGTTATAAATGCGATGTACTCTTTCTGCTGCTAAACCGTATTTTTGTCGCAGATAGTTTAGATTGTAGTCGCTGACCGTAACTACTGCGGCTGCATCTCGGAGTTTGCGTCGCAGATCTTCTGGTTGAACTGTTTCGTGGAAGATATCTTTTGCATGAGCGGTGAAAGTATAAGGTACTCGGGCAAAATTAGCGGCTAATCTTGTTACTGTTGTTGCCATAGTACCGAAGTGGGCATGTAAATTAGTGATGCCTTTGCGCTTCACTAACAGAGCTAGCAGCACGGCTTGATAAACATTGCGGACTTCTTCCCCCCTTGCTGTTTCTAATATCGTGCCAAAATCGGTTAAAATTTGGTTTGCTTCTTGGAGCGTTGCCCACAAAATAGTGCCTTTGAGAGCCTGGGATGCTAAAGCTTCCGGCATCCAAGTTTCAGTTGGCAAGTACAGGTAATTAACTGGCGATCGCACTTTAGTAATAATATCTTGAAAGTAAGCATCGTTGGGAGGCCGCAAGGCAAAAATCTCCATTTTCAGCCCGGCTGCTTCGTGGGCGAGGATTTCATTGACAATGAAAGTTTCGGAGTAGCGTGGATAGCGTTTCACAACGTAGCCAACCCGCAGGCGATCGATAGGAAACATTTTCTTTTCCTCCATTAATAAAGCTTTTTATTTTGCGGCGAACCGATCGATTAGATTGAAGGTGAAGCGATCGCCGATATTAAAGGGTCGATCGCTTTGAGATCTTGCCTTAATTCATCTAGTTCAATTTCTGCTGGGTTAACAATTTCTAAACCAATACCCAGCCTTTTGAGCAGCAGTTCGATGTAGCCAGAGCCAAACCAATCCAACTTACCTTTACTTTCGACGATTAAAGTAGAATAATTATCGCTTTGCAATAAGTCGCTCAGTTGTTGACGGCGATCGTCTAAACCGCTACCAATTTCTTTAACTACTTTGACCAAGTTATAGCCTTTAGCGACGGCATATTGTTTTAACCTTTCCGTTTGAGACTCTAATTGTTGTTTTTGAGTTGGGGATGAAACCCTAGCGTAGATGGCTGCCGATAATGGTGCTTTAGCAGCAGGGTGCAACTCTAAAGCACATTGAGGATATTTAGACATTGCTAAATCTAAAATACCTGTGACGATCGCATCCCAACTATGGTTTTGCTCGATCGAATTTCTGGCAGCTTTTGCCAAACTATTTCTGAGTCGATCTGATTTTAGCAGTCGTTTGAGAGCTTTTGCTAAGCTAATCGGATCTCCAGGTTGGCAAAGTAAGCCGTTTTCTTCGTTTTTAATTAATGTCTTCAGTTGTCCGATATCGCTAGCGACGATCGGCAATCTTGCAGCCATATATTCGTAGACTTTGAGGGGCGAAAAATAGAAGTCTGTCAGATCTGGATAGGGAGCAACAGCCACATCCATCGAGGCTAAAAGTCCGGGTACTTCTTCGTGAGGTACTTTGCCAGTCAATCGAACTGCCGATAATAATCCCCTTCTTGACAAATCGGTTTCGAGTCTTTCTCTTTGTGCCCCATCGCCGACAATTAGCAAGCGCAAGGACGGATCTAGTTTGTAAAGGCGATCGAATGCTTCAACTAAAGTAGGCAATCCGTGCCAAGGGGCGAGAGTCCCGACAAATCCTATTGTAAATGTTCCCGGTTTGGCTGGTAAAGTTGGCTTCAAATTGAGGGGAAACCGTTCTAAATTGACACCATTTGGGATTGTTTCTACTTTATTTTGGCACTCTGGATAAGCATACAAATAGGTCTTCATTTCTTCAGAAACGCAAACGATCGCGCTAGCTGCTTTAAAAACTCTTCGAGCTATTTTTTCTGCTAATTCCCGATTTACCAAAACCCTATATTTTGCTTGTTCTTCAATTAAAGGAGCGTTTACCTCTAAAATTCCAGGAATGCCGAGCGATCGGGCGTATTCCATCGCGGTAAAACTCCAGAGGGAATAACGTTCGTAAATTAAGTCAAACGGCCCGTATTTTTCCAAAGCGATCCGCAAATCTAGATTAGCTGAAAAAGATGCGTTTTCTCGTTCTGCTGGTTCGCCTTTGGGAGTTTTAGGCAGTTGATGGACGATAACTTTTTTTAGATCTGGAGGTGGAAGTCCTCCTAATTTTGTGGCAAATAGTTCTACTTGCCAGCCTTGTTTTTGTAAGGAGCGAATTACCGCTCTGACGTGGATCGAACAGCCTTTTTCTCCAAAGACGGGAATGCCAGGATCGGCACAAATATAAGCAACGCGCAACATGATTTTTTTCCTTAAGTTATTTCAGTGAGATTATTAATAAGTTGTTTTATCTTCTCTTGAGAGTAAAATCTTATTAAACTAATTAGGGTATTTCCCTATTTTTAATCTAAAAAAAAATATCTTTATAATCATGAATGTAGAGTGAGACTTTTTTAAGTAAATTCTCAGATAGCTAGATTTTTTTAAGAGAATTCTTAGAATTACCAAGTTCTGTAACTCTAGCAGTACCGATCGGCGTTAGGGAATTTCTTTATTTCGATCTAATCTGAAGCAGAAAGCTTGAGTTTTTAAATTTATCCCAATCTTAAAAAACATGAATAACTCAGATATATCGGGCGATCTACTAAATAGAATTGAGGCAATTAAATCTTTTTTTCCAGAGCTATTAAATGCTTCTTAAAATCCCTCTAAATTTAGCTCGATTAAATCAGTCACCATAACTGCTAAATGGCAAATATTTCCAAAATTTATTTAGTAGAATATTTCCAGTTTTTTCGATCGCTATTTTAAAAGCTTCGCAGCCAGAAACAGCTAATAATAGGTCTTCAATAAACTGATTTGTTCTTGGCTATGGTTATCAAATCTAAAGGGTATTAGGTAAAGAACAATTTTCTCGAATCTGCTTTTCAAAGTCTCGCTCGAGGGGAATGACAAGAGTAAAAGTAGAGCCGCGATCGCTTTGGCTGATTACTTCGACCCTACCGCCATGAGCTTCGGCAATTTTTTTGACGATTGCCAATCCCAAACCAAACCCGTGCGATCGAGAACCAGAAGCACCTCGATAAAAACGCTCGAAAATCTTCTGCTGTTCGGATTGAGGAATGCCTTTACCAGTATCCCGCACCCAAAAAGAAGCTTGACCTTCTCTGAGACGAGAACCAAAAGCAATTACTTGTCCTTCTGTGGTATGTTGAACGGCATTTTGAGCTAAATTGAGCAAAGCCTCGGTCAAACGCTGAGGATCGGCGAGTAAATGACCCGAACCTTTAGTTTCTAACTGCCAATTTCGATCGCCTAAACTCTGCACCTTAGCATAAAGTCGATCGGTAAAATTGCTGACATCTAAGATTTCCAGGTTTAAAAAATCCGGTCTTTCTGCCTTTGCTAGCAACAGGAGATCTTCAATTAAGCGAGTCATGCGCTTTAACTCATCTTTGACTATTGCTAGTGCTTCTTGTTGTTCTTGAGGGTCGCTGTTGGGTTGTTCGAGATAACAGCGCACGATCGTCAGAGGGGTGCGGAGTTCGTGGCCTGCATCGTTGAGGAAATCTTGTTGACTGTTAAAAGCTGCTTGCAAACGGGCTAACATTTGGTTGAAAGTTAAGGTGAGTTCGGCAACTTCATCCTTTCCTTGCACTGGAATTCTTTGGTTGAGATCCGAGCAACTAATCGATCGCGCGGCTTCGGTTAATAAACGCAACCGACTCAATATTTGTGAAGATCCCAGCCAAGTTAGGGAAGATGTTAAGGCGATAATTGCCATAATTCCCTCAACAACTCCGACAATAAAAACAGCTTGATTTATTTCCTCGTACTCCTGGCCGGGTAAACTAACCACCACAAACAGGCCGCGAGTTTCTCCCTCGATTTTGACTGGTTCTACTAAATAGTGAAGAATGCCGTTCTTAGTTTCTATATTCCCCTTTAAAGGCTGATTTAGTTTAGCCCAGCTTGTCATCGGTTCTGAATTTGGATCTAAAGATTCTGGAAGGGCGATATGACTGGATTTATAAAATTTGCCATTTTTAAAGCTCAATAAAAATTCATATTCGAGGGGAACGTTACGGGTTAAAAATACATCAAAAATAGCTCCGACATCATTGGCAAAAGGTCGGCCGGTATAGGGATTTATTCCTTGAGCCAAACGCCGAAATTCTTCTACTTCTCGAATTAAAGATTCATCAATACGTTGTTCTAAACGAACGATTAGCAAGCGATGAATTGCTATCAAAGATATTACTGTCGAAAATAATATTAATACAAAATAAGATAGTAATATTTTTGCTTTAGCTGTAACTAAAAATTTACTTACTTTGCGCCAATATTTTTTCATTACTTGCCCCCTTTTACTCTTTAATCTTTAGTTTCAGCCCTTTCTTTATTTGGCAAACATTTAAAAAACGATTGTTTTCTAGAGATTTGCGAACCTTTGGCATCTAGGGAGCATTAAGCTTGAGAAAGGTAATAAAATCTGGTTTAATTAAAAATTAATTTTTGCTTCGAGTGTTGGCTTATTTTGTTCCGAGACGATATCCTACACCTCTAACAGTTTCGATCGCCTCGTGACCGAGTTTTTTGCGTAAATATCCGACATAGACATCGACAATGTTAGAATCGCAGTCATAATTATAGCCCCAAACATAATTAAGCAATTCTTCTCGAGATAGGACTCGATCGGGATGGCGCATAAAATTTTCTAAGAGGATAAATTCTTGGTTGGAAAGATGAACCCTGCGATCGCCCATCTTAACCGTGCGAGAATGTAAATCTAGAGTGATTTCACCCACTTTAAGAATTGTTTCCGGCTCGGCTGTTACTGCTTGACGGGAGCGCAAACGCAAGTTTATTCTAGCTAACAGTTCTTCAAAACTAAAGGGCTTAGTTACGTAGTCGTCCGCTCCACCTTTGAGTCCTGAAACTCGATCTTTTACCTCAGTTCTTGCCGTTAAAATAATAATCGGGATTGTTTCCCCCTGACCTCGCAATTCTTCCATCACTTCCACACCATCTTTACCGGGTAGCCCGAGATCGAGAATGAGCAGGTCAAAATTATGGCTGAGACTTTCGTAAAGAGCCGAGTAACCATCTGCGGCTATTTTTGTCCCAAAGCCCTGTTTTCGCAATTTTTTTTCGAGGAAGTTAGCGATCGCGGCTTCATCTTCAGCGATTAAAATTCGTGTCATCGACTTCACCTCGGCAAGTAAAAGCCAAATGTCAGACCCTTTCTAAGATAATTTTACAAAATTGTGGCGATTTAGTTTTTAAATGCTTATGCGATCGTAACATTTGGCTATAATTGCAAAATGCTTTCTTTTTCGCCAGATATGGGTTGTTTCGATGATTCTCGATCGATCGCTGCGAACGAGGAACGCATACGAGCGGTATTTTTGTCAATATCGAATTCCGATTCTACTAACTGCCGCGCTCGAGTTGCCAATTGCACCCGTAGATTAGGATCTTGTAAAATTTCTTCGAGAGCATTTGCTAGGGTAACTGGATCGTTTTGACGAACGATCGATCCGGTGGTGCGATCGCTTATTACTTCGGGCATTCCGGTGACATCAGTCCCGACACAGGGCGTACCCAATGCCATTGCTTCTAATAAAACAGTAGGTAAACCGTCTCTATTACCATCTTTAGCAATTATATAAGGAGCGGCGAAAACAGCAGCTTGCTGAAGCAATTTAAATACTTCATTTTGCGGACGAGGGCCGATTATTTTGACCTGATTTTGCAAACCAAGCCTGACAATACGCTCTTGCAAAGCAATTTCGCAATCTCCCGTACCGATAATTTGACAGCTAAATTTACAGCCGCGACTGGCAAGAATCGAACAAGCATCAATTAAGTATTTCAATCCTTTTTTCTCAACCAATCTACCGACGGAGATAATTTGCGGCGGTCTGACTTCAGGAGACTTGTAAGCTAAATTCTCCAAGTTCAAACCATTATAAATCCTCTCGACGCGATCGGCTGCCGTTCCATAATTTTCTCGTAAATAGTTAAGATTGTAATCGCTGACTGTAATTACTGCCGCAGCATCGTTTAATTTTCGTCTGAGATCTGCTCGATCGACACTTTCGTGAAAGATATCTTTAGCATGGGCGGTAAAAGTATAAGGAACTCCGGCAAAATGGGCGGCTAAACGGGCGACACTGGTGGCTACACTGCCAAAATGGGCGTGCAGGTGAGTAATACCTTTAAGAATAACTTCGCGGGCGATCCAAGCAGCTTGATAAACGTTGCTGGCTGACTCGTCTCGGGCGTATTCTAGACTGTGCCAAAAATTCGGTATTGTTTTGCTAGCTTCTACCAATTCTGCCCAAAAATAGCTAGCTGCTGTCGGTGCAAGAGTATTGAGAGATTCGCTCGCTCTGCCTACACTGGGCAAATGGACGTAATTTACTGTTGCTCTGACCCGAGCAATGATATTTTGAAAATGGGTGTCGCAGGGCGGTCTGAGGGCAAAAATTTCGATTTCTAAGCCTGCCGCTTCGTGAGCTAAAATCTCATTGACAATGAAAGTTTCAGAATAGCGCGGATATCGCTTCACCACGTAGCCAACCCGCATCGGTTTGAGAGGTAGCATCGCAGGTAACTCCATATTTTATAAAGCTTTTAAGATTGAAGGGGAAGATTGTGCTATTAAATCTTCGATTAAGTGGGGCAAGCGATCGAGTCCTTTGAAATCAATTAGATCTCTTGCTTTTACGGGCTTAATTTCTTTTGCCAACCATGCGGTTAAAGCTTGGGGAGTAAGATCGTCAGGATGAAGCAGATCCACAAGTCCCAAACGCTGCAAATTCTCAGCCCGCAAGATTTGTTCCAAACGCGGCTTAACTCGCGGTACGATTAATGCTTTTTTCTCGAAAGATAGCAATTCGTAAATGCTGTTGTAGCCACCCATCGAAATTACCCGACTGGCGCGATCGATTAATAGGGTTGGTTCGGCAATAAATTCCCTGACAATGAGGTGCGGATTGTCAATTTCCCACTCGTGCAGTTTCGTTTTCATCGCTGCTGACATGAAAGGCCCCGTCAGAATAACTCCATAAGTTTCAGCAGGAAACTCCGATCGCGCAAAGGTTTCAGCCAAGAGATTCCCATCTTGTCCGCCGCCAACTAAACATAAAACAAACTCTTCGGGAAGATTGCTCAGATCCCTTAAAACCCGATCGCTTTGTGCGGTTGCATATTTTAATTCGACTCGGCGATCGAAATAGCCAGTGTAGCGAATTTTGGCAGCAATATCGGCAGCAAATTGATATTCTCGGGCCAGATCGTAAACTTGAGGATCTCCATAAACCCAAATAGTATCGTAGTATTTCCTTATCGCGCGATCGTTGCCAGCTTTCTCCCATTCTCTACGGACGGCAGCAGGTTCGTCCAATACGTCCCGCAAGCCCAAAATACAGTGAGTTTTCCCCAGATTCCGCAGGTATTTAAGAGTGGGGTTTAACTCTTTTACCGCACCGCGAGGTACTTTATCCACAATCAATATATCTGGATCGAAAGCTTTTAGTGCTGCTTTGATAATGCGTCCTCGCAACTTGATAATTTTTTGCAAAGAAATATTGAGATATCTTGACTGATAAAGACCTTCAGCAGTTTTATAGAGTGCTGGCAGCGACAGGCAATCCAGACCCGATCGCTTCGGAAAGTCGCTTGCTTCTTGTATCCCCGTAATCGTGAGAATATCGGTCGGCAGATAAGAATCGGCCAGGGTTTTGGCGATTAGCGTATTGCGCCGCTTGTGACCTAACCCCATAGTGTCGTGGGAATACAGAGCAATTTTTATTTTATTATTGGCGTTTTTGCTTTTTTCTTTAAAAGTCGGGCTAGACGGTTTTAAGAATCGAATATTATCGCCTGCTAGCTTTTGCTTTTCAAGTTTCAAAGACCAATCTTTTCTTATTGCCGTTCCCTTTTTAAGCAGTAATTTCGACATAGCAAATTTACCTCTTGTTATAGAAGTTTCATGCTTCGATAATTCAAACTTCTACTAAGTTTTCTTTAAAAGCTGTAACTTTAACA